>JASFNY010000282.1:0-3414 GCA_050116795.1 Thiohalophilus sp. | reverse complement strand
CATTCTGGTGCATACCCTGCTGATAACTGTGCCGTGATGGCGCAAATAAGAAATACAAATGCCTAAATTCAGTAATTTATGACTTGGCACAGCAATTGCTACATTCCCGCTGGGTGAATATTCACTCGTAGTACACACAAAGGAATGCAATGAAAACAAGTCGTATCGGTTGGGTGTTGTTTTTGGGGTTGGCGCTGGTACCACCGGCATTCGGGGAAAACGATTCAGGCTTGCAGCAGGCAATGGATACGGTGTGGTTAATCACCGCCGGTGCCCTGGTGTTCTTTATGCAGGCTGGTTTCGCCTTGCTGGAAAGCGGAATGGCCCGGGCAAAGAACTCGGTCAACGTAGTGATGAAAAACTACATGGATCTTTGCCTGGGGAGTCTGGCCTTCTGGTTGGTCGGTTACGGATTGATGTTTGGTGATAATCCCACCGGGCTGTTGGGTGAAACGCATTTCTTTCTCGGTAATGCCGAACACATGGATTACAGCTTGCTGTTTTTTCAGACCATGTTTGCTGCAACCGCTGTGACCATTGCCAGTGGTGCCATGGCTGAACGAACCCAATATGGTGGCTACCTGATCGGTTCAATTATTGTTTGCGGACTCATTTATCCGATATATGGCAGTTGGGTCTGGGGCAGTCTCTATGAAGGTAGCGGCTGGTTGGCACAGTTAGGATTTATCGACTTTGCCGGTTCCACCGTGGTGCATTCGATCGGTGGCTGGGTGGCGCTGGCTGGTATCATCGTGCTGGGGCCCAGGCTGGGTCGCTACGACGAACAGCGTAAAAGCCGTTTGATTGCCGGTCACAACCTCAATAGTGTTGCCCTGGGTGGTTTTATCCTGTGGCTGGGCTGGTTCGGTTTCAACGCCGGCAGTACGGCGGCGGCCGAAACGAGTATCGGCTTTATTGCGCTTAACACGCACCTGGCCGCTGCCGCCGGAGCTGTCGGTGCCCTGCTAACCATGTTACTCCGTCGAAAACCTGTCCTGTTGACCAATACGATTAACGGCGGCATCGGGGGCCTGGTTTCCATTACCGCCGGGTGTGCCAGCATGGAGCCGCTATACGCCGTGGTCACCGGCCTGATCGCCGGCTGGGTCGTGGTGGTGGGTCTCGGGGTGCTCGATCGCTTGCGACTGGATGACGTGGTAGGCGCGGTACCGGTGCATGGATTTGCCGGTGCCTGGGGCACGCTGGCGGCGGGAATCTTTCTGCAGGGCGATATGTACAACCCTGAACACATTCTGGTGCAGATTATCGGCATTCTTGCCGGGTTTGCATGGGCCTTTCCTCTGGCCTTGTTGATGTACGGGTTGATTCACCTGATCTTCGGTCTGCGTGCCAGCAGCGTGGATGAACAACGTGGTCTGGATTACTCCGAACATTACGAGATTGCCTATCCCGAGTTCCAGACAGAATTATTACACCAGGGAAAGACTGACAACTGAAAAGGACGTCACCATGACAGCACAACCTTCTACACCTCATTTCAATGATATCGAAATTCGTAAACAGGCGATCATGGTCGGGTTAAGCCCGTTCATGTCGCTGGATGATTGTATGCAAGCGGCCAGGTTCTGGGAGCAAAATTACAGTCGTTCCCCCCGTTTTGCGCTGCAAAAGTACATTAGGGAGCTGATCGATCCGCAACATGCTTTATGGCCATTCCGGCACGAAATATTCATGAATGTCACCAAGATCACGGCACTGCCCAGGGCTGAGGTTCAAGAGCGATTTGCTAACTTGTTCAAGGAGAATCTCGATTCCGGAACCCAACCTCAACCTCAGGGCAATGAAATCGAAACCAGGATTGTCTTTGAGCAGCTTTATCTGGCGCTGATGCGGTTGCTGGAAACGGAGGACTATCCAGTCTCGGTCCGGTTGCGCAAGTTCGTGCGCGAGAAAATGTTGCAGGACGAGACGTTCAATATGAACACCCAGAGACTTAACAGCTGGTTACTGGGCATCAATCCGCAACTGGATGTGATTGTACCGTTCGAAAAAATGCGCGAGGTGATTCATGCCGCCTACCGGGGGAGTTGTGAATACCTGGGACCGGTGGTGACCGATCACCTGTTGGCCGAGGCCGTGAAAGAGGTGGAAAAAAAGACCCGTGGCGAGGGTGTCTCACCACGGGTCTTCCTGTAACGACCGATTTATGACCCGCTGCAATCAGGCGGCGGCATCAGAGTCGTACTGGGTGTGGTATTCCATGAGCCGTTCCACTTCCTGCCTGGAGCCGAGGATCACCGGAACGCGCTGGTGCAGGCCGCTGGGCTGAATGTCCATGATCCTCTCGCGGCCGGTGGAGCTCATGCCGCCGGCCTGTTCCACGATAAATGACATCGGGTTGGCTTCGTACATCAGGCGCAGCTTGCCGCTGCCACCCTTGGCCTTCATCTTCTCGTCCATCGGATACATGAAAATGCCGCCGCGGGTCAGGATGCGATGCACTTCGGCAACCATTGAGGCGACCCAGCGCATATTGAAGTCTTTGTCGCGGTCGCCAGAGATACCGGACAGGCATTCATCAACATAACGTTTCACCGGCGGCTCCCAGAACCGCATGTTGGAAGTGTTGATGGCGAACTCCCTGGTTTCGGCCGGAATGGTCAGGTTCGGGTGGGTCAGGATGAACTCGCCGATGTTCTGATCCAGGGTGAAACCGTTCACGCCGTTGCCGGTAGTCAGGACCATCATGGTCGAAGGGCCATACAGCGCATAACCGGCGCAGACCTGTTCGGTACCGGCCTGCAGGAAATCCTCTGCAGTCGGGTTCTGGCAGTCACCTTTGCAACGCAGGATGGAGAAGATGGTGCCCACCGAGACATTGACGTCGATGTTGGAAGAACCGTCCAGTGGATCGAAGGTCAGCAAGTACTTACCACGGGGATACTGCTGGGGAATATGATAAATCTCTTCCATTTCCTCGGAAGCCATCGCGGCCAGGTGACCGGACCACTCGTTGGAACGCAGGAAGACGTCATTGGAGATCACGTCCAGCTTTTTCTGATCCTCACCCTGGACATTCTCGGTGCCGGCCTGGCCAAGTACATCGACCAGGGCGCCGTGGTTAACCAGGTTGGATATCTCTTTGCAGGCTGTCACGATATCGTTCAGCAGTGAAGTAAAGTCACCAGTCGCGCCTTCGATACGACGCTGTTCCTCGATGATGAACTGGGTAATAGTCGTTCTTCCGTCTTGCATGGCTGCCTCAATAATTCAGTTATGAAATCTGTGCGGCACAGAACAGCGCCGGCTAAACTATTAGTATATCAATATTCACCGATATACTGAATAAAGCAGGATGGGTGGAATTTAAAACCAGATAATTATCAGGGATATAGGCCCACTCAGGCCCGGTCGAGCCTGGCCATCTCCCCTTCGATATACGCTTCGGCTTCG
>JASFNY010000281.1:0-3418 GCA_050116795.1 Thiohalophilus sp. | reverse complement strand
ATAATTATCCAGCCTGGTATTGACATACCATGTTGCCGTTTTTCTGCATGCATCACTTTTCTCCTCACCATCGACTATTCTAAATCAGGTTATTATTCTATAATTGTTCCAATGCGACCCCACTGCGGCATATGACACGCAAAACGGCTCATCGCGCTGAGAGTGCAATCCCAGTTCATCCATATTGCAAATGCCTGGCCGACCAGGTTCTCTTCCGGCACAAACCCCCAGACTCGACTATCACTGCTCCTGTCCCGGTTATCGCCCATTACAAAATAGCGACCTTCCGGAACATTGACAATAAAATCACGTGCAAAAGAGGTATCATTCAGCAAAATTTCGTGTTTTACACCGCCGAGGACCTCCTGGTAGCGCATGACTCCGGGCTGCGCCTTGTACTCACTATTGAGCGTGTCCAGCTGTACAGGATCTCCATTAATATAGAGTCTCTTGTTGTAATAGGCCACCTCATCACCCGGCAATCCGACAACCCGCTTGATATAGTCGACATTCGGATTCTTCGGATAGCGGAAAACCATGACATCTCCCCGTTCTGGTTCCCCGAGACTCAATATTTTCTGGTGGCCTACCGGCAGGCGCAGACCGTAGGTGAACTTGTTGACCAGAATGAAGTCCCCGATCTCCAGTGTCGGCAGCATGGAACCTGAAGGGATTTTGAATGGCTCGGCCACGAAAGTGCGCAGCACCAGGACGATTATGACCACCGGGAACAGAAAGCGGGAGAATTCCACGAGATAGGGTTCGCGGGCGGCATTTTCGGTTTCGCCCGGCTGCTCGGCCTCCTGCAGTGGTTTGCGGCGCTTGGCAAAATACTGGGCATCCGCCAACCAGATTACACCACTGAAGATGGTGAGCAAGACCAGTAACAGTTCAAAATCAAAACTCATTTTTCTTTTCCTACATTAAGGACGGCGAGAAAAGCTTCCTGCGGAATCTCGACTTTGCCGACCTGTTTCATGCGGCGCTTGCCTGCTTTCTGTTTTTCCAGCAGTTTGCGCTTGCGGGTAATATCACCACCATAACATTTGGCGGTAACGTTTTTACGTAGAGCCTTGACAGTGGTCCGGGCAATGATCTTTGAACCGATTGCCGCCTGAATGGCTACTTCAAACATCTGGCGTGGAATAATCTCTTTCATCCGTTCAGTAAGGTCCCGGCCCCGGTATTCGGCCTGGTCGCGATGCACGATAATCGACAGGGCATCGACTTTTTCACCGTTGATCAGAATATCCAGTTTGACCAGCGTTGAAGCATCGAAGCGTATCAACTCATAGTCCAGTGACGCATAACCCCGGCTCACCGATTTGAGCCGATCGAAAAAGTCCATCACGATTTCATTCATGGGTAGCTCGTATTCCAGCAGGATCTGGCTGCCGAGATACTGCATCTTTTTCTGCACGCCACGCTTTTCGACACACAGGCTGATGACGTTACCCACATACTCCTGGGGCACCAGTATCGAGGCGCGCACTATCGGTTCGCGAATCTCCTCGATATCATTCGGTTCCGGCAACTCCGAGGGATTCTCGATTTTCAGCACTTCCTGCTTTTTATTCAGCACCTGATACACCACTGACGGTGCAGTCGTAATGAGATCCAGGCCATATTCACGTTCGAGCCGTTCCTGCACGATTTCCATGTGCAACATGCCGAGAAAGCCGCAGCGAAAACCGAAACCCAGCGCCTGCGAAGTTTCGGGCTCATAATATAGTGCAGCATCATTCAGTTTCAGCTTGGAGAGGGCCTCTCGCAGATCCTCGTAATCGTCCCCTTCGATCGGAAACAGGCCGGCAAATACCTGCGGCTGGATAGGTTTGAAACCGGGCAGGCGGTTTTCAGCGGGATTCTGTGCATCGGTTATCGTATCACCGACCGGTGCCCCGTCCACTTCCTTGATTCCGGCAATCATGAATCCGACTTCGCCTGCGTGTAATTGCTCGGTATCACGACGCTTGGGCGTGAAGACACCGACATGATCGACCAGATGATCGCGCCCGGTCGCCATAATCCTGATTTTCTGTTTACGCTGCAGCGTCCCCTGCATAACGCGAACCAGTGATACGACGCCGAGGTAATTATCGAACCATGAATCGATAATCAAGGCTTGCAGTGGTGCTTTCACGTCACCTTCCGGTGGCGGGATCAGATGTACGATCTCTTCAAGCAGCTCATTAACACCCATGCCGGTCTTGGCCGAGACCCGCGCGGCAGTCTTGGCCTCGATACCGATAATCTCTTCGATCTCCTGGATGACCCGGTCCGGTTCCGCCTGCGGCAGATCGATCTTGTTGAGTACCGGCAAGACTTCGAGACCCTGTTCGATGGCGGTGTAACAGTTGGCAACACTCTGGGCCTCGACGCCCTGGGACGCATCCACGACCAGCAGAGCCCCCTCGCAGGCCGCCAGCGAACGCGATACCTCGTAGGAAAAGTCGACGTGACCGGGCGTATCGATAAAATTAAGCAGATAGGTCTTGCCGTCCAGGGCCGTGTAGTTGAGCGTGACGCTCTGTGCCTTGATAGTGATACCGCGTTCGCGTTCCAGATCCATCGAATCCAGGACCTGTTCGGCCATTTCGCGTTCAGTCAGGCCTTCACACCGCTGGATTATGCGGTCCGCGAGGGTGGATTTGCCGTGATCGATATGGGCAATAATGGAGAAATTACGTATCAGCGAGAGATCGGTCACATTCCACCTTGAGTCATACTAAAAAGGCGCACAATTGCGCCTTTTCGAATCGAAGCGTCTCCAAAAATCTGCTCAGAGACGCTTTAAACAGCAACGTGGAATTGTAACCAATTTCAGTCCCGGCTTAAATACTGCTGAAGCTTGCTAACTTCAAGAAAATAATGACAAATTTCCGACTCGCCCAGCTTCAGCACGGGTACCAGTTCGCCGTAAGCGGCCTCCAGAGCCGGATCGTCATCAATATCCACTGTTTCCAGCTCGAAACCCAACTCGTCCTGATAGGGCTGTAACTGTGCGAGCATGGCCTCGCACAGATGGCAGCCGTGACGCAAATACAGCGTCAGCCGTGGAATATCAGTCATTCAAGCCGAATGGTCATGAACAGCGGCGATTTGCCACGCTGTACCAGCATTGGAAGCAATTTATCCCGGGGCAGATCCTCGGCCAGCTCCCTGAATTGTTTGGGACTGGTCACATTCTTGTGGTTGATCATCAAAATCACGTCACCCGGGCGAATATCTGCCTTCTCGGCCGCTCCGTCATGGACCTCCTTGACCACCACGCCGCGCTTGTCGCGGATACCAAGCCGCTCGCGCTGCTTGTCGGTCAGCGGTTCCAGCACCATACCCAGGGTGGTTTCCGCGCTGCTGTCCTGTTTCGAATCCGGACCAACCTTGGCCAGCTCTTCCTCGGGCGGCAGTTCACCGG
>JASFNY010000280.1:0-3446 GCA_050116795.1 Thiohalophilus sp. | reverse complement strand
AAACTGATCTGTCGCTTCATGCCAGGAATGTGAAAGTGAATAGTCGCGCGGGTTCTCAGGATTAATCTTCAACGCGCGTAAACATGCGCGACGAAGATCCTCATCAAGGCAGCCGGTTACACCGTTAATCACCACATCCCTTGGCCCGGTCACAGGGAATGCTGCTACCGGCAGGCCACAGGCCATGGCTTCCAGCATCACCAGTCCAAATGTATCTGTCAAACTCGGGAAAACAAACACGTCTGCCGCTGCAATGGTTCGAGCCAGTTCTTCGCCATAGCGAAAGCCGGTAAAAATTACTTCGGGATGCTTCTCTTCCAGCATTTGCCTGTCCGGTCCATCACCAACTACATATTTCGTGCCTGGCAGTTCCAGAGAGAGAAATGCCTCTATGTTTTTTTCTATCGCTACCCGGCCAACATAGATGAATATCGGTCGGTCATCTGACATGTATTCTTTTCCATAGGGCTGAAACATGTGGATATCGACTCCCCGGCTCCAGACCATCACGTTCTTGAAGCCATGCCCGGTCAGTCTGTGCTGCATGGATGGCGTAGGCACCATCGTGCGTTCGGACGGGCCATGAAACCATCGGAAATACAGATAACTCAGGCGTAACGGAATAGGCAGGCGCAGACGCAAATATTCTGGAAACTGGGTGTGATAGGAGGTAGTGAATTTCAGATTGCGTCTCAAACAATATCGCCGTACCGCCTTGCCAACGGGCCCCTCGGTAGCAATGTGAATCGCTTCCGGACAAAATTCGTCCAGCATTCCGGCCAACCGCCGGTAGGGAAACAGTGCCAGTCGAATATCGGGATAGGTCGGCAAGGGGATTGTCCTGAACGGCTCCGGTGTCAGCAGTAGTACATCATGTCCTGATTGTTCGAGGACTCGACTGGTAGTGCTCAATGTTGTCACTACACCGTTGGTTTGAGGCTTCCACGCGTCCGTAGCTATGGCAATCCTCATGCAATATCCTTCATTGTATCTGGCTCACTAACCGGATGTTTTTTTACAGGCTTGATGACATCGGACCAGTGAAGGATTTCCAGGGAGCCGTCAAAGTTTTCAACCATGGCAGTGCAATTCTCGACCCAGTCACCGTCATTACAGTAAAGAACATCACCAATCTGCCTGATCTCCGCATGATGGATATGCCCACAAACCAGGCCATCAACGCCGGCGCGTTTTGCCTCATGGGCAACCGCCTGTTCGAAATTGCGAATCACGTTGACAGCATTTTTTACCCTGTTCTTGAGGTAGACAGAAATTGACCAGTAAGGAAATCCGAGCTTGCGTCGAAACACATTCAACCAGCGGTTGGTATACAGAAGAACGTCATAAACCCGGGTTCCCAGGTAGTTGACTAGCTTGCTACAGCGGATGGCATGGTCGAACTCATCACCATGCAGCATCAACAGGCGCTTGCCGTCCGCCGTCTCATGAATATACCGTGTATGGATAGCAATATTTCCGAATTCCACGCCATCCAGTTCCCGGAAATCTTCATCATGATTTCCTGGAATATAAACCACCTTCACCCCATTCTTTGCCTTGCCCAGAATTTTTCGAATGACATTGTTGTGGCTCTGTGGCCAGTAAAGCCCCTTGCGGCGCATATACCACAAGTCAAATATGTCACCTACCAGAAACAGGTTTTCACACTGAACTGAATCAAGAAAATCGATCAGATACTCGGCTTTGCAGCCGCGATATCCCAGATGAATATCTGATAACCAGATACTACGATATCGAAGAGGCCGAATTTGGAATATAGGATTCATCACCCTGCTCTCTGCTGTTTTCATAAGCCTAGAGAGCGAATGTGACAAAATGGCTAATATTTGGTGACAGACTGGTGACAATCCGTCAGAAGGAGAGCTAACTCTTCAACAGCTCCAGAATACGGTTTCGTATCGAAAGATCTGAAAGACCGATCATTATCGTAACAGGCATTCCATGAGGAGAATCATGCAAAACGGTATACAATAAATCTGTGAATTGCTGGAGTTCCAGTCCGCCATGACGATACCCCAGCACAGGCAGTTGCAGTCGTTTCAGATCATGTTCCTGGCAATACTGAACAACACGTCGCAATGCTCTCTCCGCCCATTCGGGCTGGCAGGCAGGTTGCTTACCAAGAGCATAGATTATAGCCGTTAGCCTGACTGGCATTCCTGATGCCGGTATAACTGTACCGGGACTGTATTCCGGCGAGTCTTCCAACTCGTTGGCCTGAACCCAGGCCGGGCGATCGTCATGTTTGACAGTGTGCTGATCACCCAGTACCAGCCAGCTATCCTGTTCTACCAGGATTACATCGGGTTGAAAGGGAAGATGAGTTTCAGGAACCAGGTAAATATCACGACCGGCCAGCTTCAGGTGTGGCTGTATTCGATCCCAGATTAAATATGGACCGGTGTCATTGTCCATCTGCTGATTCCTGAGGCCCATTACCGCCAAAATTACGAGCGAGTGATTCTGTTGTCACCAGGGTAATAACCTGGGCACGATAGAAATACTATGATGCTATGTGAGTGGAAAATACAGAGCCGCTTTTCAGAATATGCTCGCGAAAATCATCCTTGAAACTCGGCTTCACGGCATTGACAACGGAGGGGCGCTGCAAAAGGTTTTGAGACCACTCGGCGATTGTCGGTGCATCCTCGAACAATTCCTGAGAGTGCATTTCTTCCAGGCTCTGTAAATTGCGAAAAATCGGCGCATAAACAGCATCCACCAGAGAAAATGTTTCGCCGTTAAAGAAAGGTCCGCCCTCGAAGAACTCCTCCAGTGTCTCAAGACGATCCTTGACCGTCATCAGGTTCTGCTTGTAGGTGAGTTCATCGTCGGTAGTGGAATAGGTAAAACCCGCTCTGAGCAATTCATTACCAAATTCTATCCAGCCACGGTTCTGCGCCCGGGCAAAAGGATCATCCGGATAAAGACTGCCAGGAGTAATTTCATCCAGGTATTCACAAATTGGCATCGATTCGAATAACGCTTGATCATCCACCAGCAGAACCGGCACCTTTTCCAGCGGAGAGACATCATAAAACCATGACGGAGGGTTATCCAGGTCAATGTACTCAATATCATACGGAACGTTTTTTTCGAGCAGAGTAATGACCGAGCGCTGGACATAGGGACAAAGTGCAAAACTGATTAACTTGAGTTTAGGTAGAGACATAATACCGGACTTCCTGGTTGCCATTAGGTTACAAATACACAAACTGACTGACTCTGATCTAGAGTTGTCCTTATTTTCAACTGATCAGTATTTTTCGCATTATAACAACTTCAGAATCATCGGGCACCGCCTCAGTCCCCTTTAAAACAACCATGCTTGAGATAATGGCAAATCTGCCGGGCGACATTGACAGAGAACAGCATGCCCGTGTGCCCGTATGGGACTGTGTGGTGGTCGTTCACCAGGGAAGAAT
>JASFNY010000279.1:0-3462 GCA_050116795.1 Thiohalophilus sp. | reverse complement strand
TTATGGACATAGCCGTCCTGGATAACGGCCTGTTGCGCATTCAGAAACGTTTGCCATTCACTGTTCATAACTTGACCATTTACACAGTTGATATGTTGTCACAGATCACTGATAGTAACATTGTTACGAGGTTTCCCGTAAGTTGTACCGCTGAACCATGCTGTGCTGGACGCCGGGGTTGAAGCGGCTAAACTGGACGCAATGACAACAAAAAACGTACGGCCAAAATTTCTCAACCTGTTCAGGATTCACTTGCCTGTAACAGGCGTTGTATCCTTTTCGCACCGCGTCAGCGGCGCCTTGCTGGTGCTTTCCCTGCCCGTTGTGGTTTACCTGTTTGCCCTTTCGCTGCAAAGCGAGCAGGGTTTTGCCCGCGTCTCCTCAATCCTGGAGTTGTGCTGGGTTCGCCTGATAGGCTTACTGATCCTCTGGGCCCTGTTATTTCATTTGTTGTCCGGTCTGCGTTTCCTGCTTCTGGACCTGGACATCGGTATCGGTTTGAAGGCGGCCCGCGCTTCGGCCTGGAGTGTTCTGGCACTGGCCCTGTTGCTGGCACTGATCTTGTTCGCCGGGGCAGTGTTATGAGTCTGCATGCCCAGGGATTACGCGCCTGGCTCTGGCAGCGGCTGACCGCGGTGTATATCGCCCTGTTTGTCATTGCGGCGTTAATTCTTTACGGCTTTCAGGGGCCGTATGATTATTCGCAGTGGCAGGCCCTGTTTACCGATCCGGTGGTTAACATTGCCACCGCGCTGTTCGTGATTGCGACGCTGTTTCATGCCGGTGTCGGCATACGCGATATTCTGGTGGATTATGTGCCTTTGCTGGCTTTGCGTTTCATGATACTGGTGTTGCTGCTGTTGATGCTGATTGCACTGGGTATCTGGTCGATGTGGACACTGATTCTGGTAGTGGTATGACGATTCCAAAAAGACAATTCGATGCACTGGTAATCGGCGCCGGGGGCGGGGGCCTGCGGGCGGCACTGCAACTGTCACAGGCAGAGGCCAGTGTTGCGGTGGTCTCCAAGGTATTTCCCACGCGATCGCATACGGTGGCCGCGCAGGGCGGCATGAACGCGGCACTGGCCAACGTGTTGCCCGACAGCTGGCACTGGCATATGTACGACACGGTCAAGGGCAGCGATTATCTCGGGGATCAGGATGCCATCGAATACATGTGCCGTGCGGCTTCCAACCTGGTGATTGAACTGGAACACGCGGGGGTGCCGTTCAGTCGCCTGGACAACGGCAAAATTTACCAGCGGCCATTTGGCGGGCAGAGCCAGAACTTCGGCGGCGACCAGGCCGCCCGCACCTGCGCCGCGGCGGATCGGACCGGGCATGCCATATTGCATACCCTGTATCAGCAGAATATTCGGGCCAAGACGCATTTCTTCGACGAGTACTTTGCCATCGATCTGATCAAGGACCAGGATGGTTTTATTCTCGGCGCCCTGGTACTGGATATCGAATCTGGCGAACCGTTGCTGATCGAGGCCAAGACCACGCTACTGGCCACCGGCGGCGCGGGGCAGTTATTCCGTACCAATACCAATGCGCATATCAACACCGGCGATGGCCTGGCGATGGCACTGCGGGCCGGCATTCCATTGCAGGACATGGAGTTCTTCCAGTTTCACCCGACGGGGATCGCCGGACGCGGTATGCTGATTACCGAGGGTGCCCGGGGTGAAGGCGGATACCTTATTAATAAGCACGGCGAACGGTTCATGGAACGCTATGCGCCGCATGCCAAGGACCTGGCCAGTCGCGACGTGGTCAGCCGCGCGATTTCCACCGAGGTGCGTGAAGGGCGCGGTTGCGGTGAAAACGGCGAATACGTGTTGCTCAAGCTGGATCACCTCGGGCGCGAGGTGCTGGACAAACGCCTGCCGGGCATCAGCGATACGATCAAAACTTTCCTGCATATCGATCCGGCCGAGGAGCCGATTCCGGTGTTTCCCACCGCGCATTACACCATGGGCGGAATCCCGACCGATCGACACGGGCGGGTCATCGTGCCGGTCGAGCAGGGGCAGGAATCGATTCCCGGTCTGTATGCCGTGGGCGAGTGCGCCTGTGTCTCCGTGCATGGTGCCAATCGCCTGGGCGGCAACTCGTTACTGGACATCGTGGTGTTCGGACGGGCCGCCGGCAACGACATCATCAAGTACCTGAAACACAATCGTTATCATCGTGCGCTGGACGAGACCAGTGTCGAGCAGGCCATGGGGCATCTGCAGCGCTGGGAACAGAAAGGCGAGGGCGAATCGGTGCCGGCGTTACGCAGGGAGTTGCAGACCACCATGGAACACTATTGCGGCGTGTTCCGCAGCGAAGAGGTTTTACAAGAAGGGCTGGAAAAGGTCCTGCAACTGGAACAGCGACTGCAAAACGTGCGCATCCAGGACCAGAGTAAAATCTTCAATACCGCACGCATCGAGGCACTGGAACTCGAGAACCTGATGGATATTGCCATCGCTACCGTGGCCTCGGCACTGGGACGACAGGAGAGTCGCGGGGCGCATTCCCGCATGGATTACCCGGAACGCAACGACAATAACTGGCTCAAACACTCTTTATATTATAAAGAAGATCATCGGCTCGATTACAAGCCGGTCACGCTCAAGCCATTGACGGTCGAATCGTTCCCGCCCAAGGAACGGGTCTACTAAACGGGACTTATACGCAGTAAGAAACGGAGCTGAACATGCGTTTTAAAATCTATCGCTATGATCCGGAAAGCGGCAAGGATCCCTGGATGCAGGAGTACGAGGTGGAAGCCCGGCCCGGCATGATGCTGCGCGATGCCCTGCTCAAGATCAAGGAACAGGACGAGACCCTGGCGTTTCGTCACTCCTGCGGTGAAGGGGTGTGTGGCTCCGACGCGCTGAATATCAACGGAACGAATGCGCTGGGGTGCCTCACACCGGTGGCCAAGCTCAAGCAACCGGTGGAAGTCCGTCCGGTCCCCGGTATGCCGGTGATTCGCGACCTGGTGGTGGATATGGATCAGTTCTTCCAGCACTACCGCGCAGTTAAACCCTACCTGATTGTTGATGATCCCGAACCCGAAGTGGAGTACCTGCAGACCCCCGAGGACAGGGAAAAACTCGACGGGCTGTACGAGTGTATTCTGTGCGGTTGCTGTTCCACGCAATGTCCGTCGTTCTGGTGGAACCCGGACAAGTTCCGTGGCCCGGCTGCGTTGTTGCAGGCGTATCGTTTCCTGGCCGACAGCCGCGACCAGGCCATGGAACAACGACTCGAGGAACTCGATGGGCCTTACCGCCTGTTCCGCTGCCATACCATTATGAATTGCGTTAACGTCTGTCCGAAGGGCCTCAATCCCACCGAGGCGATCAACAACATCAAGAAACTGATGGTCAAGGAGATGTTCTGAGATGGCCGCGGTCATCGACGATTCACGCGAACAGGCCCGCCTGCTATGGCAATGTCG
>JASFNY010000278.1:0-3470 GCA_050116795.1 Thiohalophilus sp. | reverse complement strand
GTCAAGAAACACTTCCCGAAGGTCCAGGTCATCGGCGGCAATATTGCGACTGGCGATGCGGCGCGGGCGCTGGTGGATGCCGGTGCCGACGGCGTCAAGGTTGGTATCGGACCCGGTTCAATCTGTACCACGCGTATTGTGGCCGGGGTCGGGGTTCCGCAGATCACAGCAGTGGCCAACGTGGCTGAAGCGCTGGAAGGGACCGACGTGCCGTTAATCGCTGATGGGGGTATCCGTTATTCGGGGGACATCGCCAAGGCACTGGTGGCCGGGGCCTATTCGGTCATGCTGGGTTCGATGTTTGCCGGTACCGAAGAGTCACCGGGTGATGTCGAGCTATTTCAGGGTCGTTCTTACAAATCCTACCGGGGTATGGGATCCATCGGCGCCATGGGTGCACGCCACGGTTCTTCGGATCGTTATTTCCAGGAAGGTGGCGAGGCGGACAAGCTGGTGCCGGAAGGTATCGAGGGTCGGGTGCCGTTCAAGGGCCCATTGAGCCCGGTGATCCACCAACTGCTGGGCGGGATTCGTGCAAGCATGGGTTACACCGGTTGTCGCACCATCGATGACATGCGTACTCGTCCCGAGTTTGTCCGGGTAACCGGTGCCGGTATGCGTGAGAGCCACGTGCACGATGTCCAGATCACCAAGGAATCACCCAACTACCGGGTATAAGCCGTCGGGTGGCCAGTAAAGTCGTCAGGCCTGGCCTGGCTCACTGGATATCGAGATACAGGGTCGACTGCTGTAACGGTTTGTCGTCCATCAGCAACAGCAACCGGTAACGGCCATCCTGCATTTCGTTGATTGGCAGCAGCAGATTCGCGAAATATTCCCCTTCTTGTCGCTTCAGCGTCAGGGTCTTGTGCGCCATCGCGACCTGGCCACTCGCATCCATCAGGTAAGCTTCCACCTGGTTTTCGCTGGCAGGGAAGTTTTCATACGCAAAACCGAAATAAAGGTTGCGGATCGGTTTGACGGTCGAGGGTTGGGAGAGATTGAGTGACTTCACTTCCAGATCACTGTAGATGAGGCGGGTAATCTTCGGTAACGAGTTATCGATCGCGCTAAACAGCGTCTCCCAGGAGTGGTTGATCGATTCAGTTTTGCCGAACCGCTTTTCCAAATCGCTGAGCATTGCTTCGGCTTGTTGAAAACGTTTCTTGCGAATTTCGAACTGGACCTTGAGCAATTTCTGTTGCTGTATTTTCAGCATGCCGTCCTTTGCTGGCGTATTTTCCGGTTCCAGTTTGAGCGCCTTCTGGTAGTAATATAATGCGTTGTCATTTCGCGGGGATAGCAGGTTGCCGCGATCGAAGGCTTCATCCCCGTGTTTGATCAGAGCGCTGACCTGTTGTTGCGTTTTGATCTGTTGTTGTAGCTGTTGCCGCATAGCGGTCAAATCGGAATCATCGGCGTCGATTTCCAGGGCTGTTTTTACATTGTCCAGGGCAAGTTGAAATTCGCCCCGACTCTGATGCTGGATTGCCTGGTTATGAAAGTTATCGACGATGCGCCTGATACCCTGTTGGGCATCTGGTTGGTTAGGAGCCAGCTCGAGTGCCGCGCGATAGGCCGCAAGGGCGTTGGCATCGGGTGGGGCAATCAAGGCCTTCTGTTCCAGATAGTGGTCACCTCGATCCAGGTAGGTCTGTATCTGCTCGGCTTTTTCCAGACGCTGTTGCAGTTCGCTGAACCGCGGGCTGGCGGCAAAACGGGGGAAAGCCTGCTGCATACTATCGACCAGTTCCCGGGCGCGAACGACATTGCGTGTTTCGAAGGCAGTTTGCATCTGCTCGTGGAACCACTCCTGCATCAGCTTCAGGTTGCGAATCGCTTGTGTATCAGGCGGTTCACTGCCAAGTCTGGCCCGGTAGGTTTGAGCCAGGACGATGGCATTGGCAGGATCGGCCTCGAGTTGCGAGTAAAGGTATTGAACCGGATCGACTATCTGTGTCGGTTCATCGGCAGTCGTAACCGGGCTATTTGCGCTGACAGGGTTACCGGATTGCGGCGTCTCTCCGGTCACACTGGCGACGAGTTGTTTGGCGCCCGGTAGATCGAGATGTTTCCAGAGCCGGACGATTTCTTGCCGACCGTGCCATATCCCGATGACACTGCCGCCCAGCAACACTACCAATAAGAATACAAATAATCCGCCCGTGCGGCGTTTGCGGCGTGGGACACGTTGGTGGCCAGTGGTAACTGTCGTCGGTGTGCCCGTGGTTGTTGTTGCTGACCGGGTTTCATTCAGCAATTCCGACGCCACGCTGTAATCCAGATCGGCATCCGCCATGGTGGCGGCGTTAATATCATGTCCCTGCACCGGGTTTGGACTTCTGGCTTCAATTGCCTGAATGGCCTGTGGAGGAATCGCATCCAGCGCAGCGATCAGTTCTCCTGCTGTCTGGTAGCGGTGTTCGGGATTTTTCGACAGACAGTTATTGATAATACTCTGGAAGATTTTCATGTCCGGCGGAAGCTGCGGGATTGGTGCCGAAAGATGTTTGATTCCCACGGCAATCGCCGAGTCGGCGTCATACGGAACATGCCCTGATAACATCAAATAGAGTACGACGCCGAGGCTGTAGATATCCGAACGGGGATCAACCTGGACACCCTTGGTCTGTTCCGGGCTCATGTAATGCGGGGTGCCGATAGCACGCCCGGTCTGGGTCATACCATGAGTCACTTCATCACCACGGGCAATACCGAAATCGGTCAGAACCACGTGACCATCAGATTGTCTGATCATGATGTTCTCGGGCTTGACGTCACGGTGGACGTACCCTTTATTGCCGGCATACTCGAGAGCGCGCGCCACATCTTTTATGATGCGTAATCTGTCGCCCAATGACAGGCTGGGCAGGGCCTGTTTCAGATTGGGCCCCTCGATATATTCCATCGAGTAATAGTGGTATCCATCGCGAATACCGGCGTCATAGACTGTGACAATATGCGGGTGAGACAGACGACTGACGATTTTCGCCTCACGTAGGAAGCGTTCCGAGAAGTTCTCGGCCTCGGCCTGAGCGGGTTCCAGCACCTTGATGGCCACCTCGCGGCCAAAGCTTTCCTGAATGGCGAGATAGACTGCAGCCATACCGCCCCGGCCCAGGAGTTTTTCGATTTGGTAACCCGGAAGTTGGATTTGCGGCTTCCCGGCCGCGGTAGCCGCTTGCTGGTCGGATGTCTGGCTCAAATTAATTCCTTTGAAAACAATGAGTTATTACAATATAACGGGTGGTCAGAAATACCGCAACAACGCTAAATTATATCGGCATACGCTTGCATTATATTTAGTTGAATCTGTGATTATGAGAACTGGAACAGGTTCGGTAATGTTTTATCTGTCTGAATTAGAATGCCTTGCTGGCATTGAACGGTGATAATTTTGAGCAGGTGCTGTTATGGTCAGTTTTGATTTTGAACCGGCTGCAAGGGTAGTTCTTTGATTGTGTTATCGG
>JASFNY010000277.1:0-3475 GCA_050116795.1 Thiohalophilus sp. | reverse complement strand
AGCAAGATCCCCGCAAGCCTGCTTGTAGTGCAATGAGGACTCGAGCAATGCCTTTGAGGGAATACAACCGACATTCAGGCAGGTGCCACCAGGCGAGGGTTTACCGCCTTGATCGAGGAAGTCGTCGATACAGGCCACCTTGAGCCCCAGTTGCGCACAACGAATCGCGGCCACATAACCCGCGGGCCCCGCGCCGATAACCGCTACATCAAACTGTTCACTCATGTCGATTTCCAGTCAGCCTGTTTCAGATATCCAGCAGTATGCGTGCGGGGTCCTCGACACATTCCTTGATCGTGACCAGAAACTGGACTGCTTCGCGACCGTCGACCAGCCGGTGGTCATAGGAGAGTGCGACGTACATCATGGGTCGAACCACGACCTCGTCTTCGATGACCACTGGTCGTTTCTCGATCTTGTGCATACCAAGAATCGCGCTTTGCGGAGGATTCAGGATCGGGGTAGATAGCAGGGAACCGAATATACCGCCATTGGTGATCGAAAACGTCCCGCCGGTAATTTCATCCAGTGACAGCTTGCCGCTTTTGGCGCGTTCGGCGAAATCGGCGATCTGTTTTTCGATCTCGGCCATGCTCAGGGTGTCGGCATCCTGAAGAATCGGTACCACCAGGCCGCGCGGTGATCCTACTGCGATACCGATATCGTAAAATCCGTGGTAAACGATCTCTTCACCGTCAATCGAAGCATTGATTTCCGGAAAGCGTTGCAGGGCCTCGAGACATGCCTTGACGAAAAATGACATAAAGCCGAGCTTTACACCATGCTGTTTTTCGAAACGATCCCGGTAACGGGCCCGTAAATCCATCACCGGCTGCATGTTGATCTCGTTGAAAGTGGTGAGAATGGCGGCGTTCTGTTGCGCCGCTACCAGGCGTTCTGCAATCCGCGCCCGCAAGCGACTCATGGGAACACGCTTTTGCGGACGCTCACCGCTGTCCGCTACGGGCGGTAGCCGGTTTTGCTCACTGGTCGCGGATTCAGTGCGTGATAAATAGGCCAGTACATCGTCTTTGAGAATGCGGCCACCTTTCCCGCTGCCCTGAATGCGTTGTGGATCCAGATTGTTTTCAGCAATCAGTTTTCTGGCAGCCGGACCAATGAGAGAGGTATCCATACCGGTTTGCTTCGGCTTGTCTGTTGAAGGAGGAGCCGATGACGCTTGGGCGGCCTGCGACAGGTCAGTCACTTCGGCGGGTTGCAGATGCGCAATGACCTGTTCTGAGCTGACGGTATCCCCCGCGTGAGCCAGCAGTTCACCCATGATGCCGTCTTCAGGGGCCAGGACCTCGAAAACAACCTTGTCGGTTTCGATCTCTGCCAGCAGTTCATCCTGGTGGACCGGCTCGCCCGGCTGTTTGTGCCATTCGATCAACGTGCCCTCGGTGACCGATTCTGGAAACTGTGCAACCTTGATATCGATGCCCATGATGATGCCTTTAGAGTTTGTTATTCGTTTGGCGTGCCGAGTGCATCGGCCACCAGTTTATTCAACTGTTTTTTGTGCAGACTGAGATGACCGACCGCGGGTGCTGCCATCAGCGGGCGGCCGGCATAATATAGATAATGCTCGGCCCCGATGGCACGTCGCATGTGATGCTGGCTTGAATACCAGGCGCCCTGGTTCATTGGTTCTTCCTGGCACCAGATAAACTCGCGTGCATTGGGGTAACGTTTCAATGCGGCTTTTAATGCCTTCTCCGGAAACGGATAGAGCTGTTCGATGCGAATGATAGCGACATCCTCGCGCTGGTCGTTGTTTCGTTGCCGGTCCAGATCGTAATAAACCTTGCCACTACACAGAATGATGCGTGTGACCTTGTCACGCTTATCGACCTGCTCATCATCGATGACGCGATAAAATTTGCCGTGGCTCAGTTCGCGTAATGGACGGGCTGCCTCGGGAAGGCGTAACAGGCTCTTGGGTGTCATGACAATCAACGGACGACGGCAATGGCGCAACATCTGCCGACGTAACAGGTGAAAAATCTGTGCCGAGTGCGAGGGAACGCAGACCTGCATGTTGTTTTGCGCGCAAAGCTGTAAATAGCGTTCCAGGCGGGCCGAGGAGTGTTCCGGTCCCTGGCCTTCATAACCGTGTGGCAGAAACAGTGTGATACCACTGTAACGGCTCCATTTCTGTTCGGCGGCGCTGATAAACTGATCGATGACAACCTGGGCACCGTTGGCGAAATCGCCAAACTGGGCTTCCCAGATCACCAGGGTATGCGGGTCGGTGGTGGAGTAGCCGTATTCGAATGCGAGTACCGCTTCTTCAGACAACAGGGAGTTGATCACCAGAAAGTTGGCCTGCTGTTTGGAGAGATTGCGCAACGGAATATATGCTTCACCGTTGTTCTGATCGTAGAGCACGGCCTGGCGGTGGAAAAAGGTGCCGCGACCGCTGTCCTCGCCGGACAGGCGTATCGGGTAACCTTCGTTCAGCAGGCTCGCATAGGCCAGGGTTTCGGCAAAACCCCAGTCCATCTCCAGTTCGCCGGCCGCCATGCGCCGGCGGTTATCCATGATCTTGTCGACCGTGCGATGCAGCGTAAAGCCTTCGGGAAGCTCGTCGAGCCGCTCGTGCAATGCCAGCAAGGTGGCTTCGTCAACCGAGGTATCCACGTCACTGATGCAATCACGATTGTCGTAGTAACTCCAGTCGGCCGTATAGGGATAGTCGGCTTCTTCTGCTGGAATCAGTTCATTGACGACAGGCAGGTCGTTATCCAGTGCGGCACGATAATCCTGGATCATCTTTTTAGCCATCTCGCTGTTCATGGTCCCTTCGCCTTCAAGGCGTTGTTGATAAAGCTCACGACAGCCCGGCAGGTTATTGATGTGTTGATACATCAATGGCTGGGTGGCCATGGGTTCATCAGCTTCGCTGTGACCGTGGCGGCGATAACAGACAAGGTCGATAATGATGTCTTTGAAAAAGCGCATTCGGTAATCAATGGCCAGCTGGGTGACGAACAGCACTGCCTCGGGATCGTCCGCGTTCACATGCAGGATAGGCGCATTGACCATTTTCCCGACATCGGTGCAATACAGGGTGGAGCGAGCTTCGTCCTGGTTACTGGTGGTGAAACCGATCTGATTGTTTACCACGATGTGGACAGTGCCCTTGGTCGAGAATCCTCGTGACTGGGACATATTCAGGGTCTCCATGACCACGCCCTGCCCGGAGAAAGCCGCGTCGCCATGAATCAGAACCGGTACGACTTCGCTGCCATGCTTATCATCTCGCCGATCCTGGCGGGCACGCACCGAACCCTCGACTACCGGATCGACGATCTCCAGGTGCGATGGATTGAACGCGAGTGCTACGTGCAGCGCTCCGCCGGGAGTCTTGAGGTTGGAGGAGAAACCGAGATGGTATTTGACGTCGCCGGTGCCGTTGCCATCGTGTTCTGTGCCTTCAAATTCACGAAACAGTTCCCGTGGTGTTTTGCCA
>JASFNY010000276.1:0-3478 GCA_050116795.1 Thiohalophilus sp. | reverse complement strand
GTTGGGCGGCCGGCACTTGAGGATATTGGCGATATATACCTGGTCGCGCGCCAGGCCGACGGATTTGAGCATGGCATTGAGCAACTGGCCGGCCCGGCCAACGAAGGGTTCGCCCTGGCGATCCTCGTCCGCCCCCGGGGCTTCGCCGATGATCAGCCAGTCCGCCTGCTGGTTACCCACGCCAAAGACCGTCTGGGTGCGACTCTGATGCAATTCACATAACTGGCACGCTGCCACCTGCTGGCGCAATGCCGCCCAGTCCAGCTGACTGACATCCGGCAGTGACAGCGGTTGCACCGGGCATTCCACCTCCGCAACCTGATTCGCCTGCGGCGACAGCTCCGGCGTTTCGGCCGGCAGTTCCAGTTCCCGCCTGATCCAGAGATCGATGCCCATGGCATCCAGGTATTGTTTTTGTCGGCTGTCCAGCATCAGTCCTGTTTGGATTTACAGTTTGCCAATAGCATAACGGGTGACCCAGGGTAACCCGTTATGCGCGTCACACATCCGCCGTTTGCGGGTGTTCCCGTTTCACCGGCGAGACCAGCTTGTTTAACGCATTGATGTACGCCTTGGCCGAGGCAATCACGATATCGGTATCGGCACCCTGGCCGTTGACGATATGCCCGTCCTTTTCCAGCCGCACTGTCACTTCGCCCTGGGCATCGGTCCCGCTGGTGATATTGTTGACCGAATAAAGCAGCAACTCGGTGCCGCTGTTGATCACCGCCTCGATGGCCCGGAATGCGGCATCCACCGGCCCACCACCACTGGCATCGGCCAGTTGTTCCTCGCCATCGACATTGAGCGACAGCGTGGCGTGTGGCGTTTCACCGGTCTCGGAGCAGACTTTCATTGCCACCAGCCGAATATGTTCATTCTCGGCGGAGATACCGGTTTCGGTAACCAGTGCCTGCAAGTCCTCGTCATAGATTTCGTGTTTCTTGTCGGCCAGATCCTTGAATCGGGCAAAAGCCTCGTTCAACTCATCTTCGGAAGCGAACTCGACGCCCAGTTCCTTGAGTCGGGAACGGAATGCATTACGTCCCGAATGCTTGCCCAGTACCATGCGGTTCGCCGCCCAGCCGACATCTTCGGCGCTCATGATCTCGTAGGTCTCACGACTCTTGAGGACCCCGTCCTGATGGATGCCGGATTCATGGGCAAAGGCATTGGCGCCGACAATCGCCTTGTTCGGCTGTACCGCGAAGCCGGTAATGCCCGAGACCAGCTTGGAGGTCGGCACGATCTGGGTGGTGTCGATTTGCTCTACCGAGCAGGGAAAGATGTCCTTGCGGGTCTTGACCGCCATCACCACCTCTTCCAGCGAGGCGTTGCCGGCCCGCTCCCCGAGTCCGTTAATGGTGCACTCGATCTGCCGGGCGCCGTTCAACACCGCTGACAGGGAGTTGGCCACCGCTAACCCGAGGTCGTTATGGCAGTGAACCGAAAAGATCGCCTTGTCGGAATTCGGCACCCGTTCGATCAACTGCCGGATGGTTTCCCCGAACTGCTGCGGTACGTTATAGCCCACGGTGTCGGGAATATTGATGGTCGTGGCGCCGGCACTGATCGCCGCCTCGACGATGCGGCATAAAAAATCCAGTTCGGAACGCCCGGCATCCTCGGCGGAAAATTCGACATTGTCGGTATACTGGCGGGCACGCTTGACGGCGCGGACCGCCTGCTCCACCACCTGATCGGGCTCCATGCGCAACTTCATCTTCATGTGAATGGGGGATGTGGCGATGAAGGTATGGATACGGGCGCTGTTGGCCTCCTTCAGGGCCTCGCCGGCGCGATCGATGTCCTTGTCCAGTGCCCGCGACAGCCCACAAATCGTGCTGTCCTTGATGGCATGAGCCACGGCGCGTACCGCATCAAAATCCCCCGGGCTGGCGATGGGAAAACCGGCCTCGATCACGTCCACCCGCATTTTCTCCAGGGCCCGGGCAATCCGGATCTTTTCTTCCTTGGTCATGGAGGCGCCGGGACTCTGTTCGCCGTCGCGCAAGGTCGTATCAAATATGATTAATTGGTCACTCATCTCTCTCTCCTGATACCCACATTATGACATGGGTGGGATGTAAATCTGAAAATCTGTGTTAAGTGGCTGTTGACTGTGGCGCCCAGCCCGGCGCGTGCGATGTTATTTGCCCCTCAGGGCAGCAGTCGCAGGTTTAGGAGAGAATCCAGTGAGGAAAGGCGGGCAAACAGGGGCAATCCCTGCACCGCCGGTGCAGCGACAGAAGCGTGGATGTCTGTCTGCTGGTAAAAAGTCATGGTATTTCGCTCAGTCATTTAGACTAAATATAACGCCTGTTCAGGAATTTTCCAAGTTCTGATCATCATTCTGGTTTTCGTCTGACTGGCCTTCGTTGTGCTTGTGCGCCTGCTCCCGCTCCGCGCGCCGCTTGCGCAACTGGGTCAGGGTCAGGACCGGCCCGGACAACGCATAGGCAAAGAATACACTGAACAACACCACCGGCGGGTTGGAGGAGATCAGGACCAGAATCAGCACGATGGCAAGAATTGCGACAAATGGCACTCTGTCACGCAGATTCAGGGTCTTGAAACTGTAATAACGCACGTTGCTCACCATCAGCAAGCCAACCGCCACAGTCAGTCCCCAGGCCACATAATCGACCAGGATATGTTTGATGGCATAGGTTTCACCCACCCACACCATCCCGGCCACGATCGCCGCCGCCGAAGGACTGGCCAGTCCCTGGAAATAGCGCTTGTCGGCAATCCCCACCTGGGTGTT
This sequence comes from Thiohalophilus sp., assembly GCA_050116795.1. Lineage (GTDB taxonomy): Bacteria > Pseudomonadota > Gammaproteobacteria > UBA6429 > Thiohalophilaceae > Thiohalophilus. The sequence goes on along the minus strand of JASFNY010000276.1, from coordinate 711 downwards.
GAAACGGGCCAGACGCAGCGCGGCGGTCGCTGCATAGATAAACGCCGCCAGCCAGCCCAGCTTGCCCAGATCCGACAGGGCCCATTGATAGACCACCAGCGCCGGAGCCAGGCCAAACGACACCATGTCCGACAGGCTGTCATATTCGGCGCCGAAATCGGTCTGGGTATTGGTCATCCGTGCCACCCGGCCGTCTATGCCATCCAGCACCATCGCAACAAACACCGCGATGGCCGCCGGCTCAAAGCGGCTATGCATGGCTGAGACAATGGCATAAAAGCCGGAAAACAACGCCGCAGTGGTGAACAGGTTGGGCAGCAGGTAGATACCGCGACGGCGGCTCTGGGTAACTTCTTTTTTAATCATAATACCTGGTACTGTAACGTTGATTCATTCTCAATCATAACGTAATCCGCTTAACTGTGAACCAGTTTGCCAAGGATTGATTCACCGGAGCGGAGCTTGTCCCCACTCGCCACTGCCAGAGTTGAGCTGATGGGTAAAAAAACATCGACACGGGGTGAACCCAGCGGAATAAAGCCGCAATGCTGTCCCTGCCCGACCCGTTCCCCGGTTGAGACATAACAGGCGATGCGGCCAAACCAGCGACCCGGCCGGATTGCCAGCACCAGATCATCCTGCTCATCGGTCTGCAGCCAGACACAGTATGAATAAGGACTCTCTTTGTCACCCTTGTTGATCCAGTACTGG
>JASFNY010000275.1:0-3482 GCA_050116795.1 Thiohalophilus sp. | reverse complement strand
TGCTCCAGTATGCTTTCCTGGTAATCAGCCACTTCACCCAGCATTTGATCCAGATTGCCGGCCGTCTCGCCGGCCTGAATGATCTTGACTGTGGTCGGCTCGAACAAATCCAGTTGTGCCATGGCCTGGTTGAGGGGTTCGCCTTCGGTCACCTGTTGTCGGACCTGCCACAGACCAAGTGAATAAACCCGGTTGTCGACACTTTCGGCGGTTGAAGCCAGTGCCTCGACCAGCGGCATACCCCCGCCGAGCAGCGTGGATAACATGCGGGACACCTGTCCCGCGACATGCATTCGTATGACTTGCCGCATTATCGGCAGGCGTAGCCAGAGACTGTCGCGTTGTAACCGGCCACGGTCGGTACGAACCCAGACCCGGTAACCCAGTGTTCCGGCGACAACAATTGCAAGCGCTATCGGCAGGTAGAGATACAGGTGATCGACCACATGCATCAACACCTGGGTCGGCAGCGGTAGGGCGGCATCAAAATCGGTATAGATGGAGACAAAGCGGGGTAATACAAAAGTGAACAGTATGAGCAAGGCCACCACCAGGGTAATCAACAGAAAGATCGGATACGCCAGCGCCTGGCGGACTTTCTTCTGAATATTCAAACGCAGTTGCAGATACTGTTGATAACGTTGCAGTGCCCGGGCGAGTTGCCCGGATTGCTCACCCATTTTCAGGCTGGTGAGATAGAGCGAATCAAACACTTCGGGGTGATCGGCACAGGCCTGTGAGAGAGGCGCACCCTTCTGTATTTCATCACGCACCCGGGCAATAACCCGTTGCAATACCGGCTGGCCGGGACGCTGCTCCAGCATTTCAAGTATCGAGGGAATCGGAATCCCGGCGCGTATCAACGCGATAAATTCCTGGTTGAACAGCAACAGCTCCTCGCCCTTGACTGACTTTTGCGGCAACAGGTTACCACCACGCCAGCGAACCTGACGGGCGTTCTGCAGCATCATTCCCTTGCCGGCGAGCAGATGGCGAAGTTCCTCTGGGGAGTGGGCGGCGAGTTCGCCGGTCACCGTACTGCCTGACGAGGTGAATGCCTTGTATGCGTATACAGGCATATTACGTCCGTTGTGATTGTTGTAATTATGTCGAATGATTCTAGCACGGGGCATCAGCGTGCATAGCCGGGAATTGCCTCTCCCGGTCAATAACACCTCTATATCAGCATATGCTGATTAAGCTTATATGACAGCGTGAATGTGCACAGGGGGAAAGATGGTGCCGGTGAGAGGAGTCGAACCCCCGACCTGCGCATTACGAATGCGTTGCTCTACCGACTGAGCTACACCGGCGGCAACGGAAAATCAGCTGCGGCTGCGAATCCGAATGATGACGTCGACACCGTCGGCTTCGGTGCCTTCAGGCAGTGTGGGCAACCGATCCAGTGACAGTTCCCTGGAATCGATATCCATCAGTTCACCGGAATCGACATTGAAGAAATGATGGTGGTCACTGACGTTGGAATCGTAGAACACCTTGCTGGGATCCACGATCACCTCGCGCACCAGGCCCTTGCGGGCAAACAGGTTGAGAGTATTGTAGATAGTGGCCTTGGACACCACCTGCCCATCGCGATTGACCACGGACAACACCTGCTCGGCCGACATGTGCTGCGGCCGCGCAAACAGGATTCGGGCGATATCGACGCGCTGTTGGGTAGGCGTAATCTCATGCGCCCGCAAGCGGTGATTTATCTCCGAATCATTCATCTGGTGTGTTGGTTTTTTGTCCATCATGGGCAAAGTATAGACCACACTTTTAGACAAAGTCTAGTATTTTACTCGCCCCTCGCCAGAAAACAGTAGGTATTTCAGGGATATACAATCAACGGCGCCGATCGTTGATATTCATCTGCCGATACGGCGCGGGATCGACGATGGGCTCGCGGCCCAGCACCAGATCGGCCAGCAAGCGGGCTGACGCCAGTCCCAGCACCACCCCGTTGCGAAAATGGCCGGTATTGAGATACAGCCCGCGCACCTCCGGCACCTCATATATATAAGGTATGCCATGTGGTGAGCCCGGCCGCAGGCCGGCCCAGTGGTGCTCCACCGAATAATCCTCCAGACGGGGTACCAGTCGCAGGGCCTCGCGGCGCAATTCAGCCAGTGCTTCATCGGTGGTCGACTTGTCGAAACCGACCTCCTCGATCGTACTGCCGACCAGCACCCGTCCATCCCGGCGGGGAATCACGTAGCGGTCCTGGCTAAGCACAATACGGTGCAGCATATCCGGCTCGCCGCGGTAAAGAATCATCTGGCCGCGGACCGGTCTGACCGCCAGCTCGATTCCCAGCGTGGCAAGCAGATCACCACTCCAGGCCCCGCCGGCAACCACGACCCGCTCTGCCGTCCAGGTCTGCTCTCCGCTGCGAATACCGCGGACCCGCCCGGCCTCGATCAGCAGTTCCTCGACCGGCTGCTTTTCGATCAAACGCACTCCCAGGGATTCCAGGCTGCCGCGCGCGGCTTTTGCCAGACGAGGATTGCGCAGTTGACCGACTTGCGGCATCCACAGGGCCTGCTCGGGAATGAATCCCAGTTGCGGTTCGAGGCGGCGAACCTCGTCAGCGGAAACCGTTTGCAAATCCACTCCCCAACGTGTGGCCCATTCCCGGGCAGCGTCCTGCTCCTCGCTATCCAGGATCAGCAGGCCGCTGGGAACATACTCGGGATCAACACCGCTTTCCGCCTGCAGCTGTGCAGCGAACTCCGCGAAGCGCGGCTGCCCCCACTGGGCCAGTGCCGTGATCGAATCATCGAACCGCCAGGGATACAACGGGGAGAGAATACCGCCACCGGCCCAGGTCGACTCCCGTCCGGTCTGGCCACGATCGAACACAGTTACCCTGCATCCGGCCTGCGCCAGTTCGCGGGCCGACAGCATACCCAGCAGGCCGCCGCCGATTACGATTACATCATCCATTACTGCTCCTGTGACGGGGTAGAACCCCGCCACCCGAAAATTCGCTATTATGACATCGATTTTTCATGGCGTTGAACCGCATTCGGCCTGCCACTCATCGGCAGGATATTGCCGCCTGTCCATTGAGCGTGGACAGCAATTATTTGCCTCGACTATAAGTGAGAGTATGAAAAAGACCAAGGGATTCACGCTGATAGAAATCATGGTGGCGCTGGCCATCTTTGCCATTCTGGCATCGATCGCGGTACCTAATTTCGTCCAGATGATTAACGATAACCGTATGAGCACAGAGGCGAACCAGTTTATCACCGCCCTGAACCTCGCACGCAGCGAAGCCATCAAGCGTGGAGAAAGCGTCACGGTTACTGCGACAGATCCGGCTGTTGCCACTAATGAATGGGGGCCCGGATGGACTGTCACTGTAGGCGCTACCACGCTGCTTGAATACCAGGGGCTGGCCGATAATATGACCCTGGACAGCACTAATGATCTTGCCAGTTACACCTACTTCAATACTGGCCTGATTGATAATGGCG
>JASFNY010000274.1:0-3483 GCA_050116795.1 Thiohalophilus sp. | reverse complement strand
TAGCGTGTTTGTACAGAGTATCCATTCCCTTGCCGATGCGCGGGCCCCAGGCACCGCTATCACCAAATTTAGGTGCGCCGGCTGCGCCGGTGCCGTGGCAGGCAAAACAGGTACTCTGATAGATAGACTTGCCGTCCGCACCGCCAGACGATGCGACCTGTTTGACTTCTGCAGTGTTGACCTCGCCAACCGGGGCAATACGTTTTTCAATTGCCGCCTGCACCATGGGATCCTTCTGTATATCGGCAGACTCGCCACCGCTGATGGCATTGGCACCGATGATTGCCAGAATCATGAATGCCAGCAAGCCGATGAGAATCCCGATAAAAACCTTCATAAAATCCGTATCTTTCTGATCCACGCTGCTACCCCCCGGAATCGTTAGGTCAACCTCGGCGCGGACCTTTTCTGTCCGGCCATCGCAAATTTGGCGCCGATTATAATAGGATTTGACCGGGGCGACCACCGCCGTCCCACGGCGGGGAGCAGGATTGTGGACGAAATCCTGCGGGAAAGGTAAGCTACGCGCTGCTTCGACCTGCAAAACCCATGGCTTTGCTTGGTCTTGGCCAAAGCGCCCGTAGCTCAGCTGGATAGAGCGTTGCCCTCCGGAGGCAAAGGTCAGAGGTTCGAATCCTCTCGGGCGCGCCATACAAACATAAAAGCCCTCCTTGCGAGGGCTTTTATGTTTGTATCACTCGATAAGTATGAACCTCTGACCGTAGGTCAAATGAGGTTCGACAAAATCGCCGGGAGCGATTTTGAACAGCCAAAGGCTGGCCCCGAAGGGGCGAGGCACAGGGAATGTGCCGAGTAATCCTCTCGGGCGCGCCATTTTATTTTTGTTTGTATGCGCCCAATAATCGGATTTCCGGCCCTCCGGGCGTTCGACATGCTGCGTTATGACATTCAGTCATAACGGTCATACCTCACCCTCTCGGGCTAATCCAGACTGAGCTTGTAGCTGATATAGAAACGCCTTTCGGGAAAGTTGTTCAGTCGGCTTTCCTGGGTCTCATCAAATACATTCTGAATAACCAGGGCCAGTTTCTGTTCGTGGCCAGAACCCTTGAATTTTTTTGCCAGCCGAACATCTACTCTTTTATAAGGCCTGTATTCAATCGGATCACCTGTTGCATAGGCCAACTGCTTGTGACTCGATTTATAGTAGTAGCCAAGACTGGCATCCAGATCATTTTCAAAGTGCCAGATGCCGAGCAAACTGAGGGAATTTTTCGGTGCTGACAGATCATATTTAGTCAGGCCAGTTACGTTATCGGAATTAATATTGGTATGTGCATAAGCTACATGGATTCTGCTCTTGGGAGATGGGCGAATAGTGAATTGTGCCTCAAGGCCGGCTATCGTGGCATCGTCAAAGTTGTCGAAGTAGTAATAACTGAATGACGGATCCTGGCTATACTGGATCAGACCGCTGATATCTTCCTGATATAATTTGATATCCGCTGTTATGCTTTTGTCGCGGTTTTCAGTTAAATATCCCAACTCATAGGCCGTGATGTATTCAGGGGCAACATCGTTCTGCCAGTAAAAACCACCTGGTACGAGTCCATCCAGATTAGGGTATTCTTCTGTCAATACCGGCGCGCGGGTGGCACGGGAAACACTGGCACGAATCGTGTTCCGTGGAGTTATATGATAATTGATGCCAGCTCGTGGTAATACGTCTGTTCCTGCCAGCTCGTTATCTTCGACCATCAGACCAGCATTGAGAATCAGCTTTGATGAATACCGGTATTCAATATTTGAAAACAAACGCCCGATATTCACATTCTCGGGAGCCTCATTTCTAACAAAATAATCGCTTTCAGAATGGTCCTGACGATAGCTGCCACCCCAGACAATGCGGGTTGCACCACCGGCATTGAAGGTATGCTGCAATTCAAGATCATGTCTCTCTGTAAAAAAATCCTGATTCCATAGCGAATTATTCTTGTTTTCTTCCAATGCGGTACGATAGTACTGCAAACGCAATTCACCATAATTTGGTAAGGCTCGAATCCACCGAATTTGTTGATATTGTGAATTAATCGTTCTTTTGTGATCAGGAACGCTGAGATCTATTGTATTGTCTTCCTGGCGCATACCTCCGTTATATCCGAACTCAAAGATCAGGGAATCATTGGTATCTACCTGATAATCACCACGGAATGTTGCTATGTCCACTTCCTTGTCATCATACCTCTCCTCGAAGCCCCAATCCTGTCGATAGGCCAACGAAATCGCATAATCCAGATCTCCCAGTTTATTGCCATAACGCAGGAATCCTTCCTGCAGTCCATTATCACCACTGTTAATCTTGACTGATGTTCCGCGATCAACTGCTGCATCGCGGGTAATGATGTTAATTACCCCCAGAAATGAATTTGAACCGTAACTCGCTGCATTGGGTCCACGTACCACTTCTATTCTTTCAATATCATCTATTGTAATCGGCAGATCCACCCACGGGACGCCACCCAGTATCGGGGTATACACCGAGCGGCCGTCAATCAGAACCTGCTGATGACGTACATACCGATCATGCAGCATGTGATATCCGGTTACCGGCAAATGACCGCTATCGTAGTCAACCACGAACCCGGGAACCAGACGCATCAGGTCAGGAATCTCGGTAAACCCCGATGCCTCGATTAATTCACGATCGATGACGGTAATACTGATTGGGGCATCATGCACAGACTGGCGCAACCGTGTCGCTGAGAGTACGACAGGCATATCACCAAACAGACCCTCTTCAGAAGATTGACCAACTGCCTGAACAGGCAGAACAACCGGAATCAATAAGAGCGCGGCCAAAAATCTGGAAGAAAAAACAACAACAAATGTCCACGAGAGAAACTTAAGCATTAGATACAATATAATTATGATTTTTAATACAACGTTTGTACCTACATCATATCAGTTTATTCGTGTACCTCCATAGTCAGTTGATTTACAGCACATCGCAAAATATTTCCGCATAGTTCACAAGGTTATACAAACCCTGCAACGCGCTTCGTCTCCAGATATCTCTCGGCACAGAGACACCTGTTATAGAGTCACTTTTAAGTCAATGTCCCTTTCGACGGGCTGTAACTGTCCAGTACCTTGATGTAATTCACCCGTTCATAGGCAGATGGATCGGGTGCGTGCTGGTGGCTCATACTGCCCTGAATCTGCCTTACCGAATCGTATTCCTGTTCCTCCAGCCATGCATGAAGCTCGGTCAACATAGTCCCAATATAACCTGGTCCCTGTTGAAGCAAGGCACTGCATAAATGGATAACATCAGCGCCTGCCATCAAGGCCTTGATACCATCACGCGCAGAATGAAACCCACCTGTCACGGCAAGCGACAGGTTCACCCGCCCGTGTAGCAATGCCACCCAATGAATCCTGAGCAATGATTCATAGGCACTGGACAACTCCAGGGTCGGATCAATATTCAAGGATTCCGGCTCGATATCCGGGAGATAAAAG
>JASFNY010000273.1:0-3486 GCA_050116795.1 Thiohalophilus sp. | reverse complement strand
TGTTCGGAAGCTTGTTTCTGGTGTTGCTGGCTGAGTTGTTGAATTCAGCCATTGAAGCGGTGGTGGATCGTATCAGCAGTGAAAAACATGACCTTTCTGGTCGTGCCAAGGATATCGGTTCCGCTGCTGTGTTTATTGCGCTTATCAATGTCCTGGTCATATGGAGCCTGCTGCTCTATGACCGGTTCATCAATTAACAAAAATTCAATCAGGAGTAATTTATGTCTGCTTTAATCTGCGGCTCTTTTGCCTACGATACGATTATGGTCTTCCATGACCAGTTCAAGAATCACATTCTGCCTGACAAGGTGCATATTCTGAATGTCTCCTTCCTTGTGCCCGAGATGCGGCGTGAATTTGGTGGCTGCGCCGGCAATATTGCTTACAATCTGAACCTGCTCGGCGGGGACGCTGTACCGATGGGTACAGTGGGTACCGACTTTGAACCCTATGCCGAATGGATGGACAAGTGTGGCATTACTCGCAAGCACATCAAGGAAGTGAACAGTTATACCGGTCAGGCCTTCATTACCACGGACAAGGACGACAACCAGATTACTGCCTTCCACCCGGGTGCGATGGGCTTTTCACATGAAAATAATGTCCAGGATGCTGAAGGTATCAAGATCGGCATTGTCGCACCGGACGGTCGTGATGGCATGATTCAGCATGCCGAGCAGTTCGCCGAACAGGGTATTCCGTTTATTTTCGATCCAGGTCAGGGCTTGCCAATGTTTAATGGTGAAGAGCTGCTGGATTTTGCCGAGAAAGCCAGCTACATCGCGTTGAATGATTATGAAGCACAATTGTTCGAGGAACGTACCGGCAAGTCACCGCATGAACTGACGGAGATGGTCGATGCATTAATCATAACCCGTGGTGGTGAAGGCTCACATATTTATACCAAGCAGCACCGGTATGAAATTCCCAATGCCAAGGTTAAAGGCATCAATGATCCGACTGGCTGTGGTGACGCCTACCGTGGTGGAATTCTTTACGGCTTGCTGAATGACATGGACTGGGAAACCACCGGACGCATTGCCTCGCTGATGGGAGCCATCAAGGTCGAATCGACCGGACCCCAGAACCATAGTTTTACCATGGACGAATTCAAAAAACGTTACAAGGAAAGCTTCGGCGCCAGCCTCTGATAAAAAAGCCCGCAAATGCGGGCTTTTTTATTGCGCCTGGACTGTCTATTATAATGCTTTGACTACGTAGCTATATACTCAGAATGAAGACGTTTACCTGTCAATGTGGCAATACCCTGCATTTTGAAAACAGCCGTTGCATGGTCTGTGGCCGTGATTTGGGTTTTGTCTGTGAGGATCTTCAACTGAGTACTATAGAACCGGCAGGCGAGGGGAAATGGCTGGCGCTGAGTAATGGTCAGCATTACCGAAAATGTGCCAACTTTGAACAGTATCAGACCTGTAACTGGCTGGTGCCAGATAGTGAACAGAACTCCTACTGTTTCTCCTGCAGGTTAAACCAGATTATTCCCAATTTGTCCGAGCCGGAAAATATTAAATTATGGTATCGCATCGAGGTAGCCAAGCGCAGACTGTTATATACGCTGTTTCAATTGCAACTGCCGGTCATTGATCGAAAACAAGATGCTAAAAAAGGACTGGCATTCGAGTTCATGAAAGATCAACCACGCTATGACGAATTCAGCAACACTGTCACTGATGTCAACCGTGTAATGACCGGTCACCATAGTGGAATTATTACTATCAATATCATGGAGGCCGAGGACAGCGCCAGGGAACAGATGCGTGAGCAGATGAAGGAAGGCTACCGTACCCTGCTAGGGCATTTTCGCCACGAGATTGGACATTATTATTGGGAACGTCTCGTTAACCACAGTGCCAATCTGGATGAGTTCCGCGAGTTATTCGGAGATGAACGTCAGAATTATCAACAGGCCCTGCAAAATTATTATCAGCAGGAGCCGGGGATGTTCTGGCGGGATGGGTTTATCAGTGCGTATGCCAGTGCCCATCCGTGGGAAGACTGGGCCGAGACCTGGGCCCATTACCTGCACATGATCGATACGCTGGAGACGGCCAATGACATCGGCTTCAGCATCAAGAGCAAATTCCATTCAAGTCCGGCTGCCAATGGTATAAACGATCTCTCCGCGATAAAAAGCATGGATTTCGATGCCTTGCAGGATGACTGGAGCAGTCTGACGATAGGCCTGAATGCTCTCAACCGCAGCATGGGCCTGACCGATGCCTATCCTTTTGTACTCTCGAAACCCGCCTTGCAGAAACTCCGTTTTGTTCATCGGCTGATTGTCGATCAATCAAGTTAATCCGTTATTGCTATTTCTCTTTATCTTCCCAGTCGAAACGAGGCAGGCGGTTAAAGGAACGTTTCAGACCCTCGTTCCAGCGTTTTTGCAGGGACTTGAACATGGGTGAGTTGAGCGTCAGGGTGATGTGGTGAGGCTCTTCGAGACTGTTTCCCTGGTAGATAGCCAGTTCAACGGGTGGACCGACCGAAATATTACTACGCATGGTGGAATCGAGTGAGACCAGGGCACAACGGGCCGCATCTTCCAGGCTGGTAGTCGGCCCGATGATACGGTCGAGTATGGGTTTGCCATACTTGTTTTCCCCGATCTGTAAAAAAGGTGTCTCGGGCGACGCACTGATATAGTTGCCCTGTGGATAAATCAGATAGATTTCCGGGTCCTTCCCGGCAATCTGTCCGCCCAGGATGAAGCTGGCCTCGGCAGTGCTTTTAGACTGTTCCATTGCATCAGCATGTTGTTGCTGCTCTTTCTGACTCAACTTGCCGACATAATGGGCAGCCTCATAAAGATGCCGGGTATTGCTGAGGTTCACTTTTGCATCAGGGTCTTCCAGGTCCTTGTGTATGTTATTGATGACTGACTGGGAGGTGGCAAGGTTGCCTGCTGTAAGGATCACACAGATGCGTTCGCCAGGCCAGACAAAGCGATGCATCTTGCTGTAGGTCGTCACATAGTCTACCCCGGCGTGGGTCCGGGAATCAGAAGCAAACACCAGCCCCTTGTTGACCCGAATAGCGAGACAATAAGTCATGTTTTTCCCTGTAGTGCGGTTCTGGTCGATGATTCAGAATGCGATTTAGGCTCGCTGATAATGGTCGTATATTTGCCTGTGTTTGTCTATCACGTTATGCTTGAACAATCACAGCAATTCAAAAAGGAACATTCGATTACATGGCAATACGCTGGGGCAGTTACAAGGTCAAGGGGATTTATGACGAACTGATCCGGGTCGCCGGTCGTCCCCGTCCGGCAGCCCAGGCGCTGTGTGATTATCTGCGTGCCCTCAAGGACAAGGACATCGAGGAGTACAGGGCGGCAGCCGATACGGCCATCCACGTGATGGGTATCACTTTTACTGTCTACTCAGAAGAAGAAGGTTCGATCGACCGCGCCTGGCCGTTCGACATCATTCCCCGAATTATTGATCGCAATGAATGGCAACA
>JASFNY010000272.1:0-3515 GCA_050116795.1 Thiohalophilus sp. | reverse complement strand
CACTACTTCAGATAAATTGTCATGCCGCAACATTTCCATCAAAACCAGTTTATCCAGCCACACACCTCCGGGCACCAGCAAATAATAGGCATGAGATGACTCCATGCCGAAGTTGATTCGATATCGCAACAACCATATAAGATTAATGCGATCCAGCATCATACCAATTAGCGGCTGGAGTATTTTTTGTTGCTTACGTTTGAGAAACCGGGAATGTTGTATTAATTCAACATAATACTGGCGATCTATCATCGCCTCCAATTCAAATACATCCTGTCTTTGCTCGTAATTAAGACGCGCCTTCTGTGCCAGGCCCGAATAGCCATATCTTTCCATTAACCTGAAAATCTCGTTGACATCTTCGGTTGAACGCAGAGTTTCTTCAGACAGCAAAGAAAATTTTCCGATATCAAATAGTTCTGTCTTCCTGATATCAGCATGCTGACCATGAGCTCTGGCACGTAATATTGCCTTGATGTTCATTATTTCGTATTGGCGTAACCAGTGAATAATCAGCTGGCGCAATGCCCCATTCACAGCACGCAACAATAAAGTCACTTCCTGTAACAATACTTTATGTAATTGCCTGTCAAGTCTTTCAGGAGCATTGATGGATTCGGCCACCTGCGCCGGCAAGCCAAGTGTCGGCAAGAGGTTTTGAATATTTGAATTGGAACTGGTGACGAGCTCGACAAGTTTGTCAGGATGTTTTATCCCGCCCGAAAGCAAAGTAATACGCGTATTGAGATAGGCATGTTCTCTATATGCCATTTCTCATTCCCGCTCTCGATCCAGTACGATATTGAATACAGCTTCCAGCGCGGCATCATGATTGTCCGTGGCCATTTTTTCCAGTTGGCGCTTGCGCTCATCGAAGCGACGTTCCATCTGCGCAATCGCATGCCGGGCACGATCTTCCGCCTTGTCGATAAAAGATTGATGGATCTCTGGAACCCGGTCAGCAAATTGCTGTTCGGCCCTGCGAACTTCTTCCAGAGCCTCATTAACGATACGGTCACGTTCCTTTAATGCCGCATCGATAATTTCCTGGGCCTTGTCCTCGGCTTCCAGTAATTTGGAAAGAGTATCTTCCATTCGCCGCCCGCCAAAAACTTGTTCGGTTATACCGCTTATTCCTTTTGATACTAGGCTATATACAGGGCTGAATCAATCGGAACCCCGTAACACCTCGACCGCCTCGACCCGGGCGAATCTCATGGAACATCTGATATGATGGACTACTCGGCGTAAGGAATATTTTGTCATCATGCAACAACGTCTTGAACTTGTGTTGGGAGGTAGAGTCCAGGGAGTCGGCTTCAGGCCTTTTATCTATCGGCTCGCAAGTAGTCTTGAGCTCAGCGGTTGGGTGCGAAACGAAAAAGGCCATGTGCGTATACAGATACAAGGGCAACCCGAGGTGCTTGAGCGCTTTCACAAACTGGTATTTCAATCAGCTCCTGTAACCTCCAGCCCGCATCTTATCAGTGAAGCCCGGGGCACTCCGACGTCTGAAACAGGTTTCGAAATCCTTCCCTCGCTGGCGCCTTCTTCCAGCGAAATTCATGTTCCTGCGGACTTTTATCTTTGCCCCGAATGTCTTGAAGAGCTCATGGATCCGGCCAATCGCCGGCACGCTTATCCGTTCATCAACTGCACAGCCTGCGGACCCCGCTATACCATCATTCGTGCCCTGCCCTATGACCGCACCAATACCAGCATGGCTGAATTCCATCTGTGTCCTGAATGCCGTCAGGAATACTCGGACCCGATGAATCGTCGTTTTCATGCCGAACCAATAGCCTGTCCCGAGTGCGGTCCACAATTGTCTTTTGACGACGGCGTGCGGCAGTTAAGCTCCGATGCGGCACTTGATGAAGCTGTTGAGGCATTACAGCGCGGTGAGATCATACTTATAAAAGGTATCGGCGGTTATCATCTTTGTTGTGATGCAACCAACGATAAAGCTATAAACCAGTTACGCAGACGCAAGCGACGCCCCGACAAACCTTTTGCAATCATGTTTCCGGTAGCCGGTGATGACAATCTGGACCAGGTGAGCAATGATTTGATAGTGGATTCAGTAGCCGCCGATAGCTTGCGCTCCCCCGCCCGCCCGATCGTATTGCTCCCACGCCGGGACGACAGCCAATTGCCGTCAATCCTGGCACCGGGGATGAATGAACTGGGCGTCATGCTGCCTTACAGCCCCTTGCATCATCTGCTGTTGGCACGTTTAGGCAAGCCTGTGGTGGCAACTTCCGCAAACCTCACTGGCGAACCGGTGATGACCGAAGCCGACGAAGTGAATCGTCGTCTTGGCCACATCACTCAGGTGCGCCTGCATCATAATCGCCCCATCGTCCGGCCAGCCGACGATCCGGTTCTTCGGCCAATCCAGGGGCAGGCTCGCCCGCTGCGCCTGGGACGCGGAACCGCTCCACTGGAACTGCCCCTGCCCGGTAAGCTGTCACGACCATTACTGGCCTGCGGCGGACATATGAAAAATACGATCGCGCTTGCCCGGGATAAAAGGGTGATTATCTCGCCACACATCGGCGATCTGGATGCACCGCGCAGCCGCCAGATTTACGCCGAGGTAATCGCCGATTTCCAGAGGCTTTATGACATCACACCCGAGGCCCTGGTCTGCGATGCACACCCGGATTATTACAGTAGCCGCTGGGCACGTGAACAAAGACTACCTGTTACTACAGTGCTCCATCACCATGCACACGCCTCGAGCGTGGCCGGCGAGTATCCCGAGCACGATAAGTGGCTGGTATTCACCTGGGACGGCGTCGGGCTGGGACCGGATAAGCTCCTCTGGGGAGGTGAGGCCCTCTACGGCAAACCGGGAAACTGGCAACGCGTTGCCAGCTGGCGACCGTTTTATCTGCCCGGTGGCGAACGTGCCGCCCGCGAGCCCTGGCGATCGGCCCTGGCACTGTGCTGGGACGCCGGGCAATCCTGGCCGGAAGCACCTGACGAAACCGGATTACTACTACACGAAGCATGGCAAAAACGGATGAACAGTCCGGGCACCTCTGCCGTGGGCCGACTGTTCGATGCCGCGGCCGCCCTGATTGGATTATGCCGCAGCGCCAGTTTCGAGGGACAGGCAGCCATGCAACTGGAACAACTGGCCAACCAGGCACATCACTCAGGGATCGAATTGCCGTTATATCGTGACAACGGGGAGCCATGGCGTAGTGACTGGAGTCCCTTGCTCAATCTGCTGCAGGATGAGACGCTGACAGCGGCACAACGGGCGCACGGATTTCATCGAAGCCTGTCACGTGCCCTGATCGCACAGGTCCGGCAGTTAAGAGAAGAGTATGGTGAATTCGCCATCGGGCTGAGCGGCGGCGTTTTCCAGAACCGTTTACTCTGTGACCTGGTCATGCAAGAGTGTCAGCAACGGGGATGGCCGGTATATCTGCCCCGGCAAGTGCCGGTAAATGACGCCGGTCTCTGCTATGGACAGGTCATCGAAATGCTCGCGCAAGAATCAC
>JASFNY010000271.1:0-3548 GCA_050116795.1 Thiohalophilus sp. | reverse complement strand
ACCCAGGGTATAGATCACGCCGAGGTTATATTGCGATTCCGTATTTCCCTGCTGTGCGGCCCGCAACCACCAGCGCATGGCCCGCGGCAGGTTCTGCACCACCCCGTCTCCACGCGCATACGCCAGTGCCAGTTTGTGCTGGGCCTCGGGCATTCCCTGTTGTGCGGCCATTCTGAACCAGATGGCGGCCTGCACCGGATCGGCCTGCAAACCATGGCTGTCACTCAACAGCCCCATGTAATACTGCGAACGGACATGGCCATGAAGCGCGACCGGTTCCCAGTAGCGCCGGGCCAGATCAAATTCCTCTTCCTCGAAAGCATCGAGTCCGGCCATGAAGGCCCGTCGGGCCAGCGTGGCATCAAGTCCCTGGCTGCGCAGTGATTCGCCCTGATTTGACGCCCCATGTGGCAGGACCCCGGCCGTGGCCGAACCGACAAGCAGTGCAAAAAGAATTCCCGGCAGCAAAGACCAGCAAAAACGGGACATTGTCAGGGGTCGAAATGATCGATCAGTTGCCCTCATTTTGTCCCCCGTCGCAGACCAAGGCGGCTTTGCCTGTTAAATTTAGCGTCCAGCCGGGGGGGATTCTTGAGCATAATTGTCCCCGGACGCTGGCCCGAAGTGACGGGTTTTCAAAGCCAAGGCTTTTATTTGCCACGGAAAATCAATCAGTTAAAATAGCTCAATAACGACAACGACATTCAAACCCCAACCCCGGACAAGCCCTTGAGCGACACTACCCGGTTACCCCTGGCGGTCGATATGGACGGCACGCTGGTACACAGCGACACCCTCTGGGAGGCCTGCCTGCGTCTGCTGGCCGAACGCCCCTGGATGGTGCTGGTGCTGCCATTCTGGCTGCTAGGTGGCAAGGCGGCCTTCAAGGAACGCCTCAGCCAGCAGTTGCAGCTCGATCCGCAGACTCTGCCCTACAACCAGCCGCTGCTTGAATTCCTGCAGGCGGAAAAACAGCGGGGCCGGCCGCTGTGGCTGGTGACCGCCTCGCATCAGCAGACCGCACAGGCCGTGGCCGACTATATCGGCCTGTTTGACGGGGTGCTGGCCAGCGACGCCGGGCACAACCTGTCCGGGTCACGCAAGGCCGCCCGGCTGGTGGAGGAGTTCGGCGAACAGGGCTTCGTGTATGCGGCAAACGCCCCGATCGACCTCAGGATCTGGCGTCACGCCGCGGGAGCCATCGTGGTCAACGGCGGACCCGGCCTGACCCGCCGTGCCGAAGCGCTCACCAGTATGGAGCGGACCTTTCCCCGACCGGGCGCTGCTGACACGTTCAAGACCCTGTTGCGCGCCATGCGCCTGCATCAGTGGAGCAAGAACGCGCTGGTCTTCGTGCCGCTGATCCTCGCCCATCGCTGGGGCGAGAGTTCGCTGGTTCTTACCAGCCTGGTGGCTTTTCTGGCCTTTGGTTGCGCCGCATCGGCCATTTACCTGGTCAATGATCTGATCGATCTCGAAGCCGACCGGTTGCATCACGAAAAACGTCATCGTCCTTTCGCCTCCGGGCTGTTGCCGCTTTCCTGGGGTATCGCGATGATTCCGGTACTGTTGTTAATCGCGTTTGCACTTGCCAGCACCATTGGCAGTAGCTTTACCCTGGTGATGACAATCTACCTGTTGTTGACCACCGCCTATTCTCTGTTCCTCAAACCGGTGGCCTTGCTGGATGTACTGGCCCTGACCAGCCTTTACACCCTGCGCATCATCGCCGGCGCAGTCGCTATCAGCGTACCGCTCTCGTACTGGTTGCTGGCCTTTAGTATGTTTATCTTTTTCAGTCTGGCTCTAAGCAAACGCTTTTCTGAACTTTACAACCTCAAACAAAAACCGGAAGGCAAGCAAACTACCCGCGGATACCATACTGAAGATTTACCCATGGTCAGCCTGTTCGGTATCAGTAGCGGTTATATGTCAGTATTGATTATGGTGCTGTATATCGATGACCTGCAGGCAGACAGTCTGTATGATCATCCGATATGGCTGTGGCCAGTGGCCATTGCTGTACTGTACTGGATAAGTCGAATCTGGCTGCTGGCCCATCGTGGCGAGCTGCATGAAGACCCGGTGTTGTTTGCCATCCATGATCGCATCAGTTACCTGGTGGCTCTTCTGGTTGCTGTCTGTCTGCTGCTGGCATTGTAAGGTTATGACACAAGAATATTCCTGGGGTCGCTACCCTGACGAGAAACAGGAATCTTATCGTCTGCGCTGGGATTCTGATCCCTGGCCACAAACAGACGAGAGACATGCCTCACTGCTCGCCCATGGTCAGGGCCGAAGTTATGGTGATGTGGGACTGAACCGCTCCGGTTTCCTCCTGGAAACCACCGGCCTCAATCGTTTCATCCATTTCGATCCGCAAAATGGTCTGTTGCGATGCGAGGCGGGTGTGACGCTGGCCGAAATTCTCAATCTGATTGTGCCGCATGGCTGGTTTCTGCCGGTTACGCCGGGCACCAAGTTTGTCTCGGTCGGCGGAGCGATTGCCAATGATGTGCATGGCAAAAATCACCATCGTGCCGGTACTTTTGGCTGTCATGTCAACCGTCTTGGCCTGCGCCGGTCTGACGGAAAATTGTATGAATGCAGCTCCGGCAAGAACAGTAAATTATTTGCCGCAACTATCGGCGGCCTGGGCCTGACCGGCCTGATCGTCTGGGCCGAGATCAAACTCAAAAAGATTAAAAGCACAGCCATTCAGCAACAAACCCAACGTTTTAACAACCTGGATGAGTTTTTCAGACTCAGCGAGGAGTCTGACCAGCATTGGGAATACACTGTCGCATGGATCGATTGCCTGGCCAGCGGATCACAACTGGGCCGCGGCATCTTTTATCGCGGTAATCATGCCGATGCCCAGTCTGGGAAAAAAGAACCGAAGGATTACCGGGCTACACGCTTCAGTCTGCCATTATCTCCACCGGGATTTCTGCTCAATCACTTTACGGTCAAACTGTTCAATCAATGGTATTTCCGTAGACCAGTCAAAAACGAATCTCTGGTCCACTTCGATCCGTTTTTTTATCCGCTGGACAAGATAGGCCACTGGAACCGGCTTTATGGTCGTCGCGGCTTTTTCCAGTATCAGTGTGTGATCCCTCAGGACAATGCCCACCACGCAATGCCGCAACTGTTACAAACTATTGCCGAGAGTGGCCAGGGATCGTTTCTCAGCGTACTGAAGCAGTTTGGCGATGTTCCATCACCCGGTCTGTTGTCCTTCCCGCGCCCCGGTGTCACCCTGGCACTGGACTTTGCCAATCGCGGCCGCAAGACCCTGGAACTCCTGGAGCGCCTGGACGGAATCACCGTGGCGAATGACGGCGCGGTCTATCCGGCCAAGGATGCGCGCATGTCACCGGAGGCTTTCCAGCATTACTATCCTGCCTGGGAGACGTTCAAGCAACATATCGATCCAGCCTTCTCCTCCAGTTTCTGGCGCCGGGTCTCACAACAGGGAGTTATTTCATGAGTCGCATTCTGATCCTTGGCGCCACCTCGGCAATTGCCGAACAAACCGCACGACT
>JASFNY010000270.1:0-3551 GCA_050116795.1 Thiohalophilus sp. | reverse complement strand
AGATTGAGCAACTGCGATTCACCGTTGGCGAATTCCACTTTCAGTCTCACCTGGCTGCCCGCAGCGCCACGCAGGCGAGCAATTACCTCTTCCAGCAATAACCCATCCAGGGATTCGCCATCGATCGCCAGTAGTTTGTCGCCCCGATCCAGACCCGATCGTTCAGCCGGGCTGCCCACCAGGACTTCGTTGATCACGTAGCTGTGATGCATCTGTCGAATCAGCAACCCGATGGCACCATCGGCACCGGTTTCCCATCGATCCATGGCCCGGACTCGCTCCAGATTGAGATAGGCGCTGCGAGTACCCAGTTCACGCACCACCTGCTCGAGCGCCACCTCAACCGCCGGTAGAATCGGTCGAGCCGGTGATCGCTGTTGGTATTCATCCAACAACTCATTCAGTGGAGTTGCGGTTTCAGGTAATGGGCCCCGCCACGGCCCTTCGCTGATTGGATCACGCAGTCGCCGAACAAATCGCGCTTGAAGCTCCCCTGCTGTTACCGGTATGACATGATCCCGGCTGACACTGGAGAGTGTCTGCCGGGCCAGCTCCGTGGCGAGGACCTGTTGCGGTTCCGGGGCACGTGCCGGTTCGACCACCGGCGCCCTGGTTTCGGGCGAAGGTGCACAGGCAGACAGGCCAAGCGCGGCCAGCAACAGCAGCCACTGGCCACCGCCGATAGGAGTCCGCAATGCCCAGTTCCCATTTGCCACGCTCCGATTTGCCACGCGCTGCAATCCCCCCGAAAAACCGCTAGCCTAGCATACTGTCATTGACCCGGAGTGAATGCCGAATGACCGACAGCACCAGCCTGGATCCGCTCTATCTCTGCCTGGATCAGGGCGGGCATGCCAGCCGGGCACTGGTGTTCGATTGCCGTGGCCGGCTTGTGCAACAGGCACGACGCCCACTACTGCCGGAACAGCCCGCCGTGGACCGGGTCGAATATTCTGCCCTTGCACTGCTTGATTCGCTGCGCGAGTCGGTGGTGGAAGTGATCGCCGGCCTGGGTGAGAGGAGTCACCTGCTTGTCGCCGCCGGACTGGCCACCCAGCGATCCAACATAGTCTGCTGGGATAAACAGACTGGTGACCCGCTGAGTCCAATCCTCAGCTGGCAGGACCGTCGCCATGCCCAATGGCTGGAACAATTCAGCGCTCAGGCCACACAGATTCATCAATTGACCGGTCTGGCACTCTCGCCCCACTACGGCGCCAGCAAATTGCGCTGGTGCCTGGATAACCTGCCTGCCGTGCAGCAGGCGCGGGACACTGGCCGGTTGTTGTTTGGCCCCATGGCCGCCTGGCTGATTCAGCAATTGACCGGCAGCGAGGCGCGAGCCGATCCGGTCAATGCCTCGCGCACCCAGCTCTGGTCACTGAAAGATCGGGACTGGAACGACCAGTTACTGGCCCTGTTCGGAATTCCACGGGAACTGCTGCCTGCCTGCAGCCCAAGCCTGGTCAACTTCGGAACGCTTGCCGACGCGCCGAATCTGCCGCTGCAGATGGTAACCGGGGATCAATCCGCCGCGCTGTATGCATACGGACCGCTGCGTACCGATACGGCCTACATCAACCTGGGGACCGGCGCCTTCGTCTCCCGTCCGGCCGGGAATGGGCCACCGTTTGATTCGCAACTGTTAAGTAGCGTGGTATTGCAAACCGCGGAGCGAACCGAGCATGTGCTGGAAGGCACCGTGAACGGCGCGGGCGCGGCTCTGGACTGGCTGGCCCGGCAACACGGGCTGGAACAACTGGCACCAAAGCAAATCGAAGGCTGGCTAGGGCAGGACTATTCGCATCTGCCACTGTTTCTCAACGGGGTATCCGGGCTGGCCGCACCTTACTGGCGCGCCGATTTCGAGTCGCGGTTCATCGGCCAGGGAGAGCTGGCCCAGCAAGCCGTGGCAGTACTGGAGAGCATCCTGTTTTTATTGCAGACCAACCTGACACGCATGAAGGCCCGGCTCGGTACGCTAGAACGCATTCAGATCACTGGTGGACTGGCCCATCTCGATGATCTCTGCCAGCGGCTTGCCGATCTGGCAGGAATACCGGTGTATCGGCCCGCTGAATGTGAAGCCACCGCCCGCGGCAGTGCCTATCTGCTGGCCGGCCAGCCGGACGACTGGCCGGAACCCGGCCCCACAGATCAGTTTGAACCCCGGGCCCACCCTGATCTTTCGCAGCGCTATGACCACTGGCAACGAGCAATGCGCGAGGCGCTCGGTCAGTCCTGATTCTCTGCCAGTTCCCGACGCAGTTCACCAATCGCATCGGTCTCAACCAGGTCGACACCGCGACGCATCAGCTCGCGTGCCAGGGACGGGTTTGTGGTCTCGTAGGCCGCCAGGGAAGCCCCGTGGTACTGCAGCTGTCCATCTTTGGGAAAGGAGTTCAGGTTACAGAACAGGTATTCGGGTTCCAAAGCGGAAATGGCAGGGGCTTCTCTTTCACCCCAGTTATCGATCACTACCCCGATCGGAAAGCCGGTTTCCTTTCGCACCCGTTCGAGAATTGGCAAGTCGAAGGATATCAGGCAACACTGCGACTTGACCGGTTCCAGCACCGGTAAAACAATCGATAACATCACGCTGGCACCGAACTGTTCAATTGAAGCCCGCTTGAGCTCGATAAAAAACTGTGTTGCGGGAGCTGTCGGCATGATCGCTACCAGGTCGCCGAGGCTGGCCAGCGGTGCCTGTGATTGCTGCAACACCAGTTCACTGTCAGCATGCAGGGTGAATTGCTGTAGCTGTTCCCAGTCATAATCATGGATCGCTCCACTTTGATGACACAGGCGTTTCAGATCGCGATCATGGAACAGCACTGGAAACTGATCGCGACTGAGTTGTACGTCGACTTCCACGTAACCCGCCCCGGTTGCCAGTGCCGCCTGGATACTGGCAATACTGTTCTCCGGATAATGCGCGGGATAGCCGCGATGCGCGATCAACTCGCCCATAATTTACCTGTTCGCATGATTCATCCTGCTTGAATACTTTTCAATTCACATGTCGCACAAGCATAGCTCGAAAAACCAGTGACTGTCGTCCTGCCCCGAGACGCACTCCCTATAAAAGTGTAAAATAGGCCCTGCTTTCGTGGGGAAGCGACACAATACGCAATTTTCCGCATTCATAAACTGCATGCGGGATTCCGATAACTATTTTAAGCCTGTGATGAAAAGCTATGAAATTTGAATTTCCGACATTCAGAACCCTGATAAAAACCATCCTCATCAGCCTGCTGCTGGCAGTGGTTGGCTTTTTTGTTATACCGAAAATAAATATCGAGCAAATCAGCGCTCAACGCCTGTTCAGCTATGGCGTCCTGATTGGTGGGGTACTCGTTGGCCTGCTGGTTAGTCTTCGAATTTATGCGGCGTCAAGTACCGAGGTGGAATCCATATTTGTTGGCAACCTGGCCTTCAAGGCGACACCCAACGCGTTACGTAAACTGTTTGAAGACTATGGTGATGTCCATGCAGTCCGGCTTATGACCGATCGCGCAACCCGCCGTCCACGTGGCTTTGGATTTGTGGAA
>JASFNY010000269.1:0-3555 GCA_050116795.1 Thiohalophilus sp. | reverse complement strand
TATTATGTGGGTTCTCCTTGTCCCGGCGTTTTAATAAACTATTCCAGTGACCCAGCCTGGTTGATGCACCAAGATACTTCTGATTTCCGCCAGCTTCATTTAACCAGTATCCCTGCCTGTTGAAACTGTATACCGGGTGAATATCGGCGCGGTTCGTCGCCATCTTGAGCGTGTTGTCTCGATTATCCAGCACCACGGGTGATAGCTGATTTTCAGGATAGAAATACAGCACCATGTGCGGCTCGCCTGACGGTAAGGTCAAGGCATAGACCAGCTGCATTCTTGCCTCAGGAACACCCATGGCCCGCAATGTAAAGTACTTGGCGATCGCAAAATCCTCGCAATCGCCGCCATTACCCGTGACAAATTCCCGGGGCGTCGCCCAGTAGTCAGACTGACCCCATTTTTGCCGATCTTCGACATAACGCATCTGGTTCAAAAACTCATTGGCGCGCCTGACCTTGACCAGCTCAGAATCCTGCCGGTGATGGGCAATCAATTCCTGCCAGGCAACAACTCGACGCTCCGCCCAGCCGGACTGTGCCATGGCCAGGTTTGCCGGGAACGCAGTGCTACCCAGGCAAGTACATATGAATATCCATCTTAACAACATACGTGAACCTTAATACCTAAATCACCTATAAATATTAGGTGATTATTAGTGCATGGTTTTAGTAAACATAATATTCCTGTCATTTTAGGGCAAATTTTTTGGCTGCGCTGGAACTGTTACAAGATTTGAAGTGAAGGCCGGTAAGTCAGCATGTAGTTTACAGCCAAAAACCGGTCAACAATATTACTCTCCGTTTCAATACTGTCCCTTACCCTCACCAGTACAATACGGCCAAGCTCCGGCTAACTACTTAATTGAATATTGTCCTGAACATAAAGCTGGCTATACTTGCAGGCAATAAATATATTAATAACTCTAACTGGCCTTTCGATTATGAATCATCTGTTCTCGATTGATAACATTCCCCTTTACGGTGTGTTTTTACTGAGTATCGCCTATATACTCCTGGCAATTTTCGCCGGCATGAGAATTTATGCCCTGGGAGAAAAAACGGGTGTAGACAGATCAAAGGAACAGACAGGTTCAGTGGTAGGCGCAACTCTGGCCTTACTGGCATTTGTTCTGGCATTTACCTTCAATATGGCAGCTTCCCGCTACGACACCAAAAAGCAACTGTTGCTGAGTGAAATCAATGCTATCGACGATACCTATCTGAAATCAGGATTGCTCATGCAGCCTTATAAAGACCAGTCCCGTCAGTTACTCCGGAACTATGTCGATCTACGTTTGGAGGCTGTGGAACACTCGGAAATGCTGAACGAAATTATTCAAGGCTCAGAAGAAATACATAAAGAACTCTGGTCTGCAATCGATACGATTCAAGCAAAACAACAATACACTCGTGTTGTTGGATTGTATATTGGATCACTTAGTAACCTGATACAGTTGCATTACAAGCGAGTGGTAGTCGTCTTGCACACGCGCATTCCCGACACAATCTGGTTAGGCCTGTATATCATAGCCGCTCTGGCGATGATAACTGTTGGATATCAATTCGGCCAGGCACGCAGATTCCCTGGCGCCGTCAGTATTGTTCTGGCTATGGCGTTTTCTTCCGTGCTGACGTTGATAGTCGATCTTGATCGTGCGGTCGGGGGAACGATTGTCGTTGACCAGATACCGTATATTCAATTACAGGAAAGATTACAGGAGTAATTATTTAACCTCTATATTCATAATCAGATTGCCTTAACGATAATTCTTATCGTCACGAATCAGTCTATATGCTATATAGTATTTATAAATATTACCGACATACTGAACTGTTTCCCTGCCTATACGTTTCGCCGCGATAACTTCGACATTACCAAACCAGACATTAGGATCTAACCCTGCCCGCTCTGCCTCATTGCGCAACCTGCGTACTTTTGCCGGTCCGGCGTTGTAAGCTGCAAAAGAAAACAGGTTCTGATTTAAATTATCGATAGCAGGATCACTGAAATAACGATCTCTCAGAAAACGCAGATACTTTATTCCTGCATGAATATTATTTTCCAATATTTCAATTTCGCGAATTCCCACATGCTTGTCCGCCGCTGTCGTGGGTAGTATTTGCATGATGCCAATAGCACCTACAGGGCTGCGTCGATTATGATCCAGACCGGATTCCTGGTAGGCAAGAGCTGCCATCATCAGATAATCAAATTCATATCTATTTGCATACTTTTGAAACAAGGCCTTAAGATCCTTGAATTTTTGCAATTCCTCATCACTTAATGCCTGTCTGGCCCACTTGTTTCTTACGAGATAGCGGTTAAATAATATATTACCCAGCAAGGTACCTTTTTTGTTCTTTCTGATGAACTCGTTGGCAATCTTTTTGAGACCGGGGCTGTTGTTGCGAATGCTCCAGGCAATTCTGCCTCCCGAGTTGAGTACAATATTTTTATGCAATTTTATCTGCTTGAATATTTGTGCCCAGAACCTGGCTTTGTGATCGTCAACCACAACCATTGGTATTAACCCAGCATTCACCATTTCCAGCAAATCCGAATCCTCCAGATACTCGCTTGCAGCAACAATCCTCACAGGCGGTTTGCCCTGTTTCGATAATTGAGTGTTGAGTTGGGTCAGATTCTCGTAATAGCTGCTGGAGCTACGCACATGAACTTCCTTGCCCGAAAGACTTTCTATGGAGTCCACTAATGGTGACGAAGGCCCGCTGACCAGTACTTCTTTGACGCCTTTATATACCGGATTGGTGAAATCAACGGTCTTCTTTCGTTGTTTGGTAATAGTGAGATTGGCTACGGCAATATCGCCTCGCCCTTCTACCAACCATGGAATTAGTTTATCCCGTGGCACAGGTATGAAAACAACTTTTATCTTTCTTGTTCCCGTTTTCAGCTTTTTATTAATATATTTCTCGAAATTCAAAAGCGTCTCATAAGTTAAACCCCGTATCTTTCCTTTATCTAAAAAAAACATCATTTTGTTATGGACCACAAGCACCCTTATCATCCGGCGCTCTTTCATCCCATCCAGATCCCCTGTCCATTGCTTGTCAATTTGCCAGTGCTGAATGAAATCGTTCGTCTCATCGGACCAGACCTTTTGAGCAGGTAACATCGAGCCAATGCCGACTAAAAAACCCATTAAAAAAACAAGATTACGACGAGTTTTCAATATCATCTGCATGCCTTGTTTTAATGAATAAAACTTGTATTACAAAAACATATTCAGGAATCATCCTGAATACAACGGATTTATTGCAGGTGTATTTCTATTTGATACCGTTTCATCGGACAGGAACAGGGCCTGCCCTGTCTGAACGGCTTGAAGATAGACTAAAGACCCAGGCTGGTGACATAGCCCGAATGTACAACAATAACCGGATTATTCGACGGTGACACTTTTTGCCAGGTTACGCGGCTGATCCACATCAGTGCCTTTTAGCAGGGCAACGTGATAGGCAAGAAGCTGCAGCGGAACAGTGAAGATAATCGGCGAGATGGCAATATCCACCGGCGCAATCTCCAGTA
>JASFNY010000268.1:0-3572 GCA_050116795.1 Thiohalophilus sp. | reverse complement strand
TTTTCCTGTTGTTTCTGGCCTTGACCTTCGATACGGGCAAGGCACTTCCCGAGCGCGACAATCGTCAGGCGATCTCTCCGGAGGTTGCACGGGGCAAGATGGTCTGGGAAGAGAACAACTGTATCGGTTGTCATACTCTGTTGGGCGAGGGCGCCTATTTTGCTCCCGAACTGGGTAATGTCTATACCCGGTTTGGTAATAGCGAAGAAGCGATTATTGCCTTTATCAAGAGCCGACCGGAAGCCGGGATACCGGGGCGTCGCAGCATGCCGCAGTTCAACCTGTCCGATGAAGATCTCAGGGCGGTGGCTGCATTTTTGAAGTATGCCTCGGAAATTAACGCTGCCGACTGGCCGCCGAATATTCAGGGATAAGGGGAGACTCAATCATGAAATATCAATCTCAAATGGCTGCCAAGCCCTATTTTATCGCGGCAATTGCCCTGTTCACGGGACAGATCCTGTTTGGCCTGGTTCTGGGACTGCAATATGTTATCGGCGATTTCCTGTTTCCCGAGATACCGTTCAACGTGGCGCGGATGGTACATACCAACCTGCTGATTGTCTGGCTGCTATTCGGTTTCATGGGGGCGACCTATTATATGGTCCCCGAAGAAGCCGAAACTGAACTGCACAGCACCAAGCTGGCGTTGATCCTGTTCTGGGTGTTTCTGGTAGCCGGGGCCCTGACAGTGCTCGGTTATCTGCTGGTGCCGTATGCTTCACTGGCCAAGCTCACCGGGAATGACTTTTTCCCGACCATGGGCCGGGAGTTCCTGGAACAACCGACCATCACCAAGATCGGAATCGTGGTTGTAGCGCTGGGCTTCTTGTACAACGTGACAGTTACAGTCCTGAAAGGCAGAAAAACCGTAGTCAGCTGGATTCTGCTACTTGGTTTGTGGGGTCTGGCCCTGTTCTTCCTGTTTGCCTTTTATAACCCGAACAACCTGGTACTGGACAAATACTACTGGTGGTGGGTGGTGCACCTCTGGGTCGAAGGTGTCTGGGAGCTGATCATGGGCGCCATCCTGGCCTTTATCCTCATCAAGCTGACCGGGGTGGATCGTGAAGTCATCGAGAAGTGGTTATATGTGATTATCGCCATGACCTTGCTGACCGGTATTATCGGTACCGGCCATCATTACTACTGGATCGGCACTCCCGATTACTGGCAGTGGTGGGGTTCTATCTTCTCCGCACTGGAACCGATACCGTTCTTCATGATGGTCATCTTCGCCTTTAACATGGTCAATCGTCGGCGTCGCCAACATCCCAACAAGGCGGCCATGTTGTGGGCCATCGGGACTCCGGTCATGGCGTTTCTGGGTGCCGGGGTATGGGGCTTTCTGCATACCCTGTCTCCGGTCAACTACTATACACATGGCAGCCAGATTACCGCGGCCCACGGGCATATGGCCTTCTATGGTGCTTATGTAATGATCGTCCTGGCCATAATCTCCTATGCCATGCCGATGTTGCGCGGCAGGGCAGCGGCGAACAGCGAACGATCCCAGGTGCTGGAGATGTGGTCCTTCTGGTTGATGACCGTAGCCATGGTGTTCATCACCCTGTTCCTGACCGGCGCGGGTATTCTGCAGATCTGGTTGCAACGGGTCAGCGACAATCCTCAGCCATTTATGGTCGTCCAGGAAAAAATCGCACTGTTCTACTGGATGCGTGAGGTTGCCGGGGTGATCTTCCTGATTGGCCTGCTGGTCTACATTGTCAGTTTCTTCGTCGGAGGTGAGGAACGGACCGCGCCGGCTGGTGCTACGGCCTCGGCATAGGCCGGGCAGTCCGGGAAAACAGGGTCCCGATAATTGTCGGGACCCTGACTTTCCGCTTCAACAGGGCTATATCCTTTGATTACCAGGACTGGTGAGAAGTCTGCCCGAACATGTCTACGGAGAACAATATGACTGAACCCGCAAAGCAAGCCCGGAAATCAGAGCAGGTTGGTGAGCCTTTTTATCTGCCTACAGCCAATGAGATTGCGTTATTCGAGCATGCCTGGCAGAACCGCCTGCCGGTGCTGATCAAGGGACCGACCGGTTGTGGCAAGACACGTTTTATCAGTTACATGGCGGCCAGACTGGATCGACCTTTGTATACCGTTTCCTGCCATGATGATCTGACATCGGCCGATCTGGTAGGGCGTCATCTTATCGGTGATGGTTCCACCTACTGGGTGGATGGTCCACTCACCCGTGCTGTCAGGGAAGGTGGTATCTGTTATCTGGACGAAGTCGTCGAAGCACGTAAGGATACTACTGTAGTGTTACATCCCCTGTCTGATGATCGACGTATCCTGCCGATTGAGCGTACCGGCGAACAGATACAGGCCCCGCCCGAGTTCATGCTGGTTATCTCTTATAACCCGGGTTATCAAAATCTGCTCAAGGGAATGAAACCGAGTACCCGACAACGGTTTATCTCCATGCGTTTTGACTACCCGCCGTTTGAACAGGAACAGCGAATCGTCATGCAGGAAGGTGGTATCGATGAATTCAATGCCAAACGGCTCGTTTCATTGGCTCATGCCCTGCGTAAACTCAAGGAGCACGATCTGGAAGAGAGTGCCAGCACACGTCTGCTGGTGTATACCGCCACATTGATGCGCAGCGGTTTCGAGCCGGTCGAGGCCTGTCGTGCCGCAATGATTGAACCCTTGACCGATGATCAGGAAACAGTCGAGGCGTTGATGGAAGTGGTATATGCAACCTTCGGTCAATGAACAGCCGGTACCGGGGCAGGGCCTCGCAGTGGCATCCGAATCGCTCTATCTGGCCAACCTGTTATTACTGCCCGGTATCGCTTTCATCGTATTACTGGTGATTTACCTGAAACGCATCAATTCCTCGCCACCACTGGCGCGTTGTCACCTGGAACAGACGCTCCTGGCAAGCCTGTGGGCAGGGCTTCTGTTGATCGTCGCCAACGGTGCCATCTTGCTGCTGGGAGGATACCAGGCCGCGTATACCTGGGTTGTACTGGTTCTGTATTTTACCACGGTGCATACCACGCTGGTGGTGCTCGGTACAATCGGCCTGTCCAGGGCGATGGCCGGGAAACCGTTTGAATTCCCGCTATTGGGAAAAAAATGTTATGGACTGTAAAGTGAGCAATTCCGAGACTCACCCGTACCCGCAGTCACAACACCTGCAAGGGACTGCGAGCCATTACTCAAAGACGACACGCAAGCGACGTCTCTATCAGGCCGGCTTTTTTGTGTTGTTTATTCTTGCGCCTGTCTTCGATATCTTTCGTCTTGATCTGACGCTCGGACACCTGATCCTGTTCGGACAGAACTGGACCCTGGGGCTGGATGCCTGGAAGAGTGGACAATTGGGCACTGCCGAAGCAACATGGAACCTTCTGTGGCGCGGGTTTATCCCCCTGGCACTGATCATCGGTGTGTTTGGTTATACCTCATGGAAATACGGTCGACTCTATTGCGGCTGGTTGTGTCCGCATTTCTCGGTAGTCGAAACCATCAATAACCTGATGCGCCGGGCCAGTGGCAAATTCAGTATCTGGGACAGGCAGCGCTCTGATGAATTGCGTCCCGAT
>JASFNY010000267.1:0-3579 GCA_050116795.1 Thiohalophilus sp. | reverse complement strand
TTCAGCATGTCAGTGGTGTAGTAGTTACCTGCAGGCGGCTGAACGCGCAGGGTATGGAATTCGCGAGAGGCGGGGAAGGCATCGCCTACTTCTGAGAAACGCGGGATGATACCGCCACCATAACCGAATACAGAAACGGTGCCGCCTTTCCAGTAACCCTTGCGGGTTTCGTAAGAGTGTTCCAGCTGCCCCAGCAGGGAACTGGCCATTTCGTTAATACGTTCGTCGGGATGATCGTCGCGCAGACGCTTAAAGCCGGAGATAAAGCTGGGCCAGGGGCCTTTCTCCAGCTCATCCAGCATCGGAGTGTCATACATTTTTTTTGCAGCCATGGTGTTCTCCTTAAGGGGTTACCCAAATAAGCCGTTTAACGTTTTACCTTTCAAACCCCACCAAGCCGTGGGATTAAACACATCTTTTAAAGTTGCCCGAAGTCTATGCCGGTACAAATGTGACGAGTATCATACTGATGGGGTGAATTGGATCACCCGGGTTATCCCTTATGGGGTATATCCCAAAGCCACTACATGTAGGGGCTCTTATCCAATCGATGCACTATGTCACGTTGTTTGGGTCAGGATCTTGCGACAACTGCCAGTCTGTATTACCAGCAGGGTATTCGTCTCCGAAACCCGGTATGCTCTAATTCCGTCTCATCTGGCACCATACAGCGCGCCCGATGATGATCCATTCGAAAGGGTAATACCCTAGTGAAACACTCGAGTATGCCCCGGAAAATGTGGGCGTATTCTACTTATGAACGGCAAGAATGCAAATCTTTAATGCACCAATAAAAAACGGGGCTGTAGAGGCCGTCTTTGACCTGGGGGAGACCCGGGCCTATCAGAGCTGGCGCGCGCAGCGCCTGGCGGATTATCCCGTGGACAGCGCGGAACTGTTGGTGCCCCTGTCTGATCCCTATGCCCTGCATGCGGACGAGCTCGCCGCGCTGCGCGACAGGGTGCGGCGCAGCAATATGGCGCTGTATCAGATTGATCCGGCGCAGATGAAGCGGGATGCGATTCGAGTCCTTGGTAAACAGCTGGGGCTGGTCAGGCTGGACGGGAATCTGTGCGCGGATGATGACAGCATCACCGCCCTGCAGGTTATTCCCGAAGGACGCCAGCAGGGCTATATCCCTTACAGTAACCTGCCACTGAGCTGGCATACGGACGGATACTATAATAAGGGCGATCAAATGATTCGGGCGATGCTCCTGCATTGCGTGCGCCCGGCAGCGAACGGTGGCGAGAATGCGCTGCTCGATCACGAAATGGCCTACATCCACTTGAGAGACACCAATCCCGCCTATATCTCTGCCCTGATGGCGCCGGATGCGATGACCATTCCTCCCAATGTGGAAAATGGGGTAGAGATACGCGGAGCCCGCAGCGGGCCTGTCTTCTCCGTTGATTCCCGGACAGGCAGCCTGCATATGCGTTACACGCACCGGCAACGCAATATCGAATGGAAAGACGATGCCCTGACTCAGGAGGCGGTGGCCTGTTTGCGAGAGTTTCTGGCCAGTGATTCGGAGTGGATTTTTCACCACCGGCTTGCGCCGGGGCAGGGTGTGGTCTGCAACAATGTGCTGCATAGCCGCACCGGGTTCGACGATGATCCGGAACATCCCCGGTTGCTGTACCGGGCCCGTTACTACGACCGTATCAGCGAAACCTGAAAAATAAGGAACGAGATTATGCTCTGGTTAAGTGAAGTTTTACTGCAGAACCACGATCTGGAAAGTTTTGAACAACTGGAAAAGGTCATCGTGGAAAAGGCCCAGGAAGGGGAAATGTTTTTTCGCATGGATGTCAAACCACCTTTTCAGGATACCCCGGAAAACTGGGAAGAACGCCTGGAAGCGAAATTTACTGCACGAACCTGAATAGTTATTTGAGGTGATTGACGTGTTCTGGAACGAAGAGAGCGACGAACAGGAACGATTTTTTGTTCCCGAGAACGTGCTGGACGTGGTGTTCGCGGTCAGGGATTGCCCCTGTCTGCCTGCCGAACACGCCTATGCCCTGTCACAGGCATTGCATCAGGCACTGCCCTGGATGGATGAGGAAGAGCGTGTCGGGGTGCATCCTATTTACGGTGCCGAAAGCGGGAATGGCTGGCAACGCCCCGAAGACCCGGACGCGCCTATCTACCTGTCCCGCCGTCAGAAGATGATCCTGCGCGTACCGCAGGAGCGGGTCGAAGATGTCAAGCAGCTCAGCGGTCAGACACTTGAGATCGACAGCTATAGCCTGACCGTCGGCGATGAGGCCAGGACCCGCCTGCTCAGTGACCTGCCTACCCTGTTTGCGCGCAATGTTGCCACCGAGCCGGGACTCAATGAGGATGAATTCCTGGCTCGTGTAGCCGAAGAGTTGCGCGAGATGGATATTCAGGTGAAGAAAATGATGGCCAGCATCGAACGCGAGATTCGCACGCCGCAGGGACCGGTGCATACGCGTGGCCTGATGCTGGCGGATCTGATGCCGGAAGATTCGGTCCGTCTTCAGGAAGAGGGGCTGGGACCCCATCGCAAGCTGGGCTGTGGCCTGTTTGTCCCGCAAAAAGGCATCAAAGCGGTCTGAATGACGGCCAACGTAATCGAAAAGTCACGAAAAGTATTCACCCTGCGGGCATTTTTTGGTTTAATAAGCGCCCTTTAATATTCGGCGATTGTAATTTTCAATATTTCGATCCGGTTTTTGATTGACTTGATATTTACAGGGGACAAGTAAAAATGGCTTACGAACTGAACGGCAAGACCATTGAAACCAATGAAAACGGTTACCTGCTCGATCACAATGAGTGGACGGAAGAGCTGGCCCAGATCATCGCCAATGAAGAAGGTCTCGGCGAGCTGACCGAAAAGCATTGGGACATCATCAACTACCTGCGCGACGAATACATCAATAACGCCGGTAATCAGCCCAACGAACGGACCATTCTCAAGGCCATGGGTGAAAAATGGGGCGGCAAGATCGGCCAGAAGGACACCTTCTCACTGTTCCCGAAAATGCCCTCCAAGCAGGGCGGCAAGGTTGCCGGCCTGCCGGAAAGTCGCCGCAAGGGTGGATATTAATTCATTCTGGGCCAAAAATCGGCACATAGACCAAAAGTGATATAGGCGTGGGCGGCCCCGGCTGCTACATTTGGCCACAATCACGAATTCAGACCCGACTATTTATATAGAATAGAGAGCGAGGAACCCGCTATGAGCTCAAAAGCTGACAAGATCGCCAAGTTGATCGAAATGCAGAAGAAATTTATCGAGTACGAACATATCAACGGCGTGGAACCCAAGGATTACTTTGCGCCGGAATCCGGTCATACCCTGGACGGTTACCGTCAGGAATACCGTGATCTGGCCATGGACGTTCTGGAAGAGGCCCACAAAGAAGTCGGCTCGAAAGCATTTTCCTGATTTAGGTTCAGTAAAACTGCTTTAAAAACGGGGCCTTAGGCCCCGTTTTTTATGTATTTTCTTATCTATAAACTCGGCTAAATTTCGGCCCACATGCGAAACAGGTTGGCGTAAGCAATATCCACCTGTCTTGTCTCATCGTCATCCGGGCGTTG
>JASFNY010000266.1:0-3598 GCA_050116795.1 Thiohalophilus sp. | reverse complement strand
AGATTCACCAGTTGATACAGGAGATGTCACGTAATCGCTGGTTACAACGCGTTACCACCGATTTACGAAAAATTCTGCGTCTTGCACGCCATGCGCAGTTGACCATTGAAGGCCGGCTGCAACAGTCGTTGCAGGAACACAGAAAGATCATGGAAAACTTCCGCAAGCGGGATGCTGATGCGGCGGAAAACACCATGAAGATGCACCTCAATGCCCAGCTCGAGGCACTCGAACAATGGGCAACATCTGAATCCCGGAATGTGCTGGCAAACTCCGGTTAAAAACAATAACGTTTAACACCATAAGAGGAAGAGCACTATGAAACCAATTAAAACGATACTGTCGGTCGCAATGGCAACCACTCTCGGACTCACAAGCATGGGTCTGGCCAACGCCGCTGACATGGTCCTGAAAGCTTCGCACCAGTGGCCGGGTGGCAAGGGTGATGTGCGTGACGAAATGGTGCAAATGATTGCCAACGAAGTGAATAACGCCGATCTGGGAATTGAGATCCAGGTCTATCCCGGCAAGTCACTTTACAAGCCCAAGGAACAATGGGGTGCTATCGTCAAGGGACAGCTGGACTTCACCGCCTTTCCGCTGGCCTACGCCGCGGGTCGTCACCCCGAGTTCAACCTGACCCTGATGCCAGGGCTGGTAAAAAATCATGACCACGCCCTCCGTCTGAACAAGTCCGAGTTCATGAAGCGCATCAAGGCCATCATGAATGACGCCGGTGCAATCGTGCTGGCCGATACCTGGCTGGCCGGCGGTTTTGTCTCCAAGAAACAATGTGTACTGGAACCGGACGACGTGAAGGGGCAGACCTTCCGTGCAGCGGGCAAAGCTTTCAACCAGATGCTGGCCGGTGCCGGTGCCTCTATCACCAGTATGCCCAGTTCCGAGATCTATTCCGGTCTGCAAACCGGCGTGCTCGACGGGGCCAATACCAGCTCCGCTAGCCTGGTTTCCTATCGTATCTATGAGCAGGTTACCTGCCTGACCGCCCCCGGCGACCATGCACTGTGGGTCATGTATGAACCGATCCTGATGTCCAAGAAAACCTTCGACAAGCTGAACAAGAAACAGCAGGACGCGATTCTGGCCGCCGGAAAGAAAGCCGAACAGTTCGCTTATGAAGGCGCCAAGAAAGCCGATGAAAAGCTGGTCAAGGCTTACAAGGATGCAGGCGTCAAGGTGGTCACCATGAGCGAGGAACAGGCTGAAATGTGGAAGAAGATCGCCGACAAGACCTCCTACAAGAGCTTTGCCGATCAGGTAAAAGGTGGTCGTGAACTGCTTGACCTGGCCCTGTCGGTCAAGTAAACCATTAATCATTCCCATACTGAACAGGCCGCCTGCGCGGCCTGTTCTTTCAGGAGTGAACAAATAATGATAGATGCCTTCATTCGTCTGGTGTGCCTGCTCTCACGACTGTGCGGGATCACCGCTGCGATCATGGTTTTGATTTCCACCCTGGTTGTGTGCCAGATGGTCTTTCTGCGTTATGTGCTGGAAGCGTCGGTTATCTGGCAAACTGAATTTGTCACCTACCTGCTGATTGCCGCTACCCTGATCGGCAGTCCCTATGTGCTGCTAAAGCGCGGACACGTTAACGTGGATCTACTGCCCATGTATCTCGGTCAGCGGGCACGCTTTATCCTGGCGTTAGTAGCCAGTTCACTATCCCTGGTGTTTTGTATTGTGGTCACCTGGGCCGGCTACAAATTCTGGCACGAGGCCTGGGAATACGGCTGGCTGTCGGACACCATGTGGAGCCCCAGGCTGTGGATCCCCTACCTGACCATCCCTGTCGGTTTTGGAATCCTGGCATTGCAGTATGTGGCTGATATCCTCAGCCTGCTGACCGGGCGGGACATGCCGTTTGGAATTGCACCGGAGAGAGTCCAGTGAGTCCCCTGCTGCTTGGAATACTTGTTACCGCGACACTGATTATCCTGTTATTGCTGGGCATGCCCGTCGCCTTTGCCCTGGGGCTGGTCGCGGTGGGTTACACACTGATGTTCGAAGGTTTCGGCAGCATCAGCATACTGGCCGAGACCTTCTTCGGCGGCCTCAATGAATTTGCCCTGTTATCCATCCCGATGTTTATCTTGATGGGAGCGGCGGTCGCATCATCCCGTGCGGGTGGTGATCTCTACGAAGCACTGGATCGCTGGCTCGACCGGCTACCCGGCGGGCTGTTGATCTCCAACCTGTGGGCCTGCTCCATCTTCGCCGCGCTGAGCGGTTCCTCCCCGGCCACCTGTGCCGCGATCGGCAAAATGGGTATCCCCGAGATGCAACGTCGCGGCTACCCCGATGGCCTGGCGGCCGGTGCCATTGGCGCCGGTGGTACGCTCGGCATCCTGATTCCGCCCAGCATCACCATGATCGTCTATGGCATAGCGACTGAGACTTCTATCGGTCGCCTGTTTCTCGCAGGCCTGATACCCGGCCTGTTACTGACCGTGCTGTTCATGTGCTGGTCTATGTTCTACGTCAAGAAACAGGGACTCAATTTCAACGTCAGTGACCAGGTCTTTACCCTGCGCGAGAAGCTGATTATTTTGCCCAAGGTCCTGCCGTTTCTGATTCTTATCGCGCTGGTACTCTGGGCGTTGTACGGCGGGGTCGCCACGCCATCCGAAGCGGCAGGGGTCGGGGCATTTTTCTGTATCGCACTGGTGATGATCATTTACAGAATGTGGCAGCCCGGACGGTTGTGGAAGATCCTGCACACCGCGACCCGTGAATCGGTGATGATCATGATGATCATCGGTACCGCCGCACTGTTCAGCTACATGATGTCCGACCTGTATATCACCCAGGCGTTGGCCGAGTGGATTGCCGGACAGGAAGTCAATAAATGGCTGCTGTTGCTGTACACCAACATCTTTCTGCTGATTGCCGGACTGTTCCTGCCACCGGTAGCCGTTATCCTGATGACCGCGCCGACCCTGGTACCGATCATCGAAGCCGCCGGTTTCGATCCGATATGGTTCGGGGTGATCCTTACCATCAACATGGAGATCGGTTTGATCACACCGCCGGTCGGACTCAATCTGTATGTACTGAACAGCATTGCGCCCAACATCAGGCTGACCACGATACTCTGGGGTGCACTGCCATTTATGCTGTGCATGGTGCTGGGAATTATCATCCTGACCATCTTCCCCGATATCGTCACCTGGCTGCCGGACACACTGATGGGTCCCCGGATCTAGGCCCGTGGCCGGTCGCTGGTTTACCCGTGTCCTGGACGGTATCGCGGATCGCGGACTCGACCTGTTTCGCAAATCCGGGGCGGAAAAAACGCCGGGCGATATTGCCGGACTTTGTCATGCTCTTCTCACCGGCAAGGGCGAGGCTTCCGGTATCGCATTGTCGCGCGAGATTCTTTCGATCTACCAGAGCTTGTCCCCGACCGACAAAGTGGACTTTTTTCGCTTGCTGGCCGAAGAGTTCAGTGCTGATCCGAATGAAATTCAGCAGGCCACCGAGTCTTATCTCGCCTCGCGTTCACATGAAAATTTCCAGCGATTGAGCCATGTCGTCGAACCCCCCCGCCAGGAGATGTTTCGACGCCTGAACATGG
>JASFNY010000265.1:0-3646 GCA_050116795.1 Thiohalophilus sp. | reverse complement strand
CGTTGATCTCGATTCGGCCCGCTTCAATCCAGCTCTCGATTTCACGGCGTGAACCGTAGCCCGCCTGGGCCAGGACTTTCTGAACGCGTTCACCCATGACCGATCAGTGCTCGGCGCTCAGGGTCCGGGTCGCTTCTTCCTGTACGTCTTCATCGCCCGGTACAGTCTCGTTCAGACTCTCCTGGTCATCGCTAACGGAATAGTCTTCGCCGGACGGTTCGTTCTGTGACTCGCTGTCATCATCACCCCAGTCCAGTTCGGCATTGATGGAATCGATGTCCCGCAACTCTGCCAGTGGCGGCAGATCCTGCAGGCTCTTGAGATTGAAGTAATCAAGAAATTCACTGGTCGTCGCAAACAGCGCCGGTTTACCGGGCACATCACGATGGCCGACAATCTTTATCCATTCACGATCCTGCAGGGTCTTGATGATCTGGGTACTGACACTGACACCACGGATCTCCTCGATCTCACCACGGGTGATCGGCTGGCGATAAGCTATCAATGCCAGGGTCTCGAGCGTCGCACGAGAATAGCGTGCGGGTTTTTCTTCCCACAGTTTTGATATCCAGCCGGCATAATCCTGCTTGACCTGGAAACGGTAACCGGAACCGACTTCACGCAGTTCCAGACTGTGGTCGGCGTAATCTTCCTGCAGATTGGCAATAGCTGACTTGATGGCACTGGTTTCGGGCGAGTTGTCGTCACCAAACACACCCTGTAGCTGTTGCAGACTGACCGGTTCGTCAGCGGCAAACAGTACGGATTCGATAATGCGTTTGAGTTCCTGTTCAGTCATGGATAGTTGGCTCGGGTTATTCCTGTTTATTCCTGATTACTCTGGGCCTGTCGGGCTTTGACATGAATCGGACCGTAGGCCTCGGTCTGAACCATTTCGATCAGGTGCTGCTTGAGCAGCTCCAGGATCGCCAGCAGGGTCACGACCACACCACTACGCCCCTCTTCCAGCGTAAACAGATCGCCGAAATCGGTAAAGTGATCTGCCTTGACCTTGCCCAGGACCCGCGACATGCGCTCACGCACTGACAGCGGTTCCATCTGGATATGATGATGTTCATACATGGCGGCCCGGCGCATCACGTCGCTGAAGGCAGCCAGTACATCCTTGAGATCGATCTCGGGCGGCTTGCGCACCACCTTCAGATCGGGTCCTTTCACTTCGGCGGGAAATACGTCCCTGCCGACCCGCGGCAGTTCATCGATGTCTTCCGCGGCTTTCTTGAAACGTTCGTATTCCTGCAGGCGACGCACCAGCTCGGCACGCGGATCGCCTTCCTCTTCTTCCTCGCTGATCGGCCGCGGCAGCAACATGCGCGATTTGATCTCGGCCAGCATGGCTGCCATCACCAGGTATTCCGCTGCCAGCTCCAGTCGCAGCTCCGACATCAGCTCCACGTACTCCATGTACTGGGCGGTTATGCTGGCGATGGGCAGATCGAGAATATCGAGGTTCTGGCGCTTGATCAGGTACAACAACAGGTCCAGCGGACCGGCAAAAGTTTCGGCCAGGAATACTTCCAGCGCATCCGGGGGAATATACAGATCCTTGGGCAGCGCGGTAACTGGCGCACCCTGCACCACGGCAAAGGGCATCTCCTGCTGTTCAGGATTCTCGGCGTTGTCGTGGTGCTCGATGGTCTCGGTCATGAATCAGCGATACTCCAGGCCCATGGCCTGCCGGACTTCCTGGATTGTCTGACGCGCAGTATCCCGGGCCCGGTCACTGCCCTCATTAATAATCTTGCGCACCAACCCCGTATCCTGTTGATATTCCTCGGCACGTTCGTGAATCGGTTCCAGCTCGGCCCTGATTGCGTCAATCACCGGCGCCTTGCACTCCAGACAACCAATTCCGGCGCTGGTACAGCCCTGCTGTACCCATTCCCGCACCTCATCGGTGGAGTATACCTGATGCAGTTTCCACACCGGGCATTTTTCTGGGTCGCCCGGATCGGTACGGCGTACCCGCGCCGGATCGGTCGGCATGGTGCGCAGTTTTTTCTCAACTTCGGCGGGATCTTCGCGTAACGAGATCGTATTGTTATAGGATTTGGACATTTTCTGTCCGTCCAGGCCCGGCATTTTCGAGGCCGGCGTCAGCAGGCTGTCGGGCTCGGGCAGAATGATTCGGCCACTGCCCTCCAGATAGCCGAACAGCCGCTCGCGATCCCCGAGCGTGATGTTCTGCTGATCATCCAGCAAGGCGCGCGCAGTATTGAGTGCCTCGTCATCGCCCTGCTCCTGGAAACGACGACGCAGCTCCTGGTAAAGCTTGGCGTTTTTCTTGCCCATTTTCTTGATCGCCGTTTCGACCTTGTCCTCGAAGCCCGGCTCGCGACCATATATATGGTTAAAGCGCCGCGCGATTTCACGGGTCAGCTCCACGTGAGCCACCTGGTCCTCGCCCACCGGCACCAGGCCGGCCTTGTACATCAGGATGTCGGCGCTCTGAAGCAGGGGATAGCCAAGGAAACCATAGGTTGCCAGGTCCCGCTCCTTGAGTTTTTCCTGCTGGTCCTTGAAGCTCGGCACTCGCTCCAGCCAGCCCAGCGGTGTAATCATCGACAGCAGCAGGTGCAGTTCGGCATGCTCCGGCACGCGCGACTGGATGAATAGCGTGGCCGAGCCGGGATTGACGCCCACCGCCAGCCAGTCGATGACCATCTCCCACACACTCTGCTCGATGATCTGTGGATCCTCGTAGTGGGTGGTCAGGGCATGCCAGTCCGCGACGAAGAAAAAGCACTCGTACTCGTGCTGCAGCTTGATCCAGTTTTTCAGTACGCCGTGATAGTGGCCCAGATGCAGGGCACCGGTCGGCCGCATGCCGGAAAGCACGCGTTGTTTCTGGTTGGGCAAAGCAGTCAATTCAGGCTCCAGGTTTGAAGTCGCGGATCATCAAATGGGTGTGTCGAAAGCATGGCGGATTATCGCGTGAGCATCGAATACGTCATCATTGTCATTGTTCTCATCGCCACCGATCACGCTTGCCGGCGGGCCCGGCATTATACCCCGTTCCCCGTCCGGGCTCGACCCCGGTACAGCCGGCTCAAGCAGCTATCGCTTGAGCCGCGGCAGGCCATCCATGGACTGCGGAATTCCGTTTTATCAGGCCGCTTCAAACGGCGCCGTCTCGCCCTTGCCGCTGCGTATCACACGCGGCACATCCCCGGTCATATCGATCACGGTGCTGGGCTCGAAGCCGCAGTGCCCCCCGTCGATGACCAGGTCGATGTCATGCTCGAGGCGTTCACGAATCTCTTCCGGATCGGTCATCGAGACGGCTTCACCGGGCAATAACAGGCTCGAACTCATGATCGGCTCGCCCAGTTCGGCCACCAGCGCCTGGGCAATGGCATTGTCCGGGATTCGAATGCCGATTGTCCGCCGCTTGGGATGCAGCAGGCGCCGGGGCACCTCACTGGTGGCCTGCAAAATGAATGTATAGGGCCCGGGCGTATAGCTGTTGAGGATTCGAAACAGGGTATTGTTGGTCAACTTGGCGTAGGCGCTGATCTGGGACAGGTCACTGCATATCAGGGTGAAGTTGTGCCGCTCGTCCACCTGGCGAATGCGGCGAATCCGCTCCATGGCTCTCTTGTCCTCCAGATGACAGCCCAGCGCG
>JASFNY010000264.1:0-3668 GCA_050116795.1 Thiohalophilus sp. | reverse complement strand
CGAAGCCCGCAAACGCGGGATACCCATCAGCAAGGCTGAACTGTTTCTCAGGGGGGCATAACCTGTATAAGCTGCATGGGTCGAAAGAAAACAAAGATGCAATCGATAGTCTGATTGAGGATCGATTAATCCGGCATCATCCAGGGCCCGTTGTAGTGGCCCGACAATTGACCGACACAGCTTTTGCAATTCCTTACCAGTATTGGTATCAGGAGTCTCGATAAAGAAACTGTGGTAGTGAAGAGGTTGTTCCTGCAACAAGCGAACGATTGGTGAAACACGATCGGAAAGCGGCAAATCATCGAGCAGGTCCCACACGGCGAACCACTGCCGGGCAAAGATGAGATCGTCAATCGACAGGACCGAGAAAATTTCTTTCCCTGATTCATGGCTATTGAACAGGACATAGCCACTGTCCGGGCGCGCCTTGCAATACCCACTTATGCCCTGCTCGGCCGCCAGGGTCTGGATCTCGGCCGCGCACTCATTCTCAAAACCGGGACGGGTATACAGTAACCAGCCGGGCATGTCTGTCAGCCCGTCTCTCGTTCCAGTTGTTGCAGGGTAAACAGCGCCTGATCCCGGTTCGCGCCACAAATAGATTCAGTCGCCGTGAAACGTTCACAGACCGTGGGCCGTTCCGACATGCCGAACAGTCGGCACAGGTTGTTTTCATCCAGTTGAACGCAGCGCACCCCGGCCGGTTTGCCCTGCGGCATGCCTGGAATCGGCGAAGAAATCGATGGCGCGATACAACAGGCGCCACAACCCGCCCGGCACTCGAACTCGCTGTTCGGCGAAGTCGGCTTTGTATCCGCCATTAACCTTCACCGCCCGAGACCGCTGCCACCAGCGCCAGTTCGCCAGGCTTGACCGAATCGAGATTGAATTTTTTCGCTGCCGCAGCCATACGTGTCAACGCGGCCGAGACCGTCATAGGTGGCGCGGTTTCACCTTTTTTTGCACGATAAAAACGCACAGGATTGATGCGAGCAACCACGTAAGTTCGCAGATACGGGGACTTGAATCCACGCGCCTGCAACCTGGCAATAATCTTCTTGACCTGGACATCAATATCCTGCAAACGCGCGGCATATTTTTCCCGTTCGCGCAGGCTGACCCGCAAAGTACGATCGCTGAAGCGTTCGAGTTTTTTCAGCATCGGACTGTAAGCCCCGCCGGCAAAACGCTTGTTCTGCTCATAGATTATTCCCAGTGTCAGCAATTCAGGCGCTTCGAATTCGGCGCAATAATCTGTCTCCTTGCTGCGAGGTTTGTTTTCGGCGAGGCTGCGAGCCATGCGAATCACTTCCAGGCTGCGATCCTTCAGGTTGTGGGCCTTTTCGGTATTGAGCGCCAGTATTCGAAATGCCAGTTCCTCATCGGGAGAGACCAGCGCCGTGATCTGCCTCAATCCCAGCACTTTGGCGGCGGCCAGGCGATGACGACCGTTGGGTGTCCACAGACTGCCATCATCACCGCGCACCACGATTAACGGATCCAGAAACGAGCCACTCTCTTCTATTTTTTCGGCAAGCCTTTTGACATGGGTCGGTGACAGGTCCCGCTGGAACGGTGTCGGCTGCACGGCCTTGAAAGGCAGCACGGCCATCACGATAGGGCGTCCCGAAAAGGGTTCGCGATAGGCTCCGATCGCTGCACCGCCTACGGCCTGAATCTCTGCAATCAACGGGGCGATGGCCTTGTCATCCAGGGACAAGATCACCTCGCTGGCCTGCAGACCGCGCTTTTCCTTACGTGGCGCGAGCTTGCCGGCCTTTTTTTTGCGCGTGGTTTTTTTCTTCGCGGATTTTTTCTTTGCGGTTTTTTTCTTGCTGACTTTTTTCTTTGCGGCCATGGTCGAATTTTTTCAGTTACTCGTAACGCCCATTATCGAACAGGTGACAAACGACGTACAGTGAAATTGAAATTTCCCTGGCTGATTTCCTGTGCCAGCTTCGGTTGCGCATCAAGCCTTTCACGCAACTGCCGGGTCGATGCCGGTTTACGCAAAAAACAGGCGATATAATTCTCATACGCGGGGAGCGTGAATTGATATGCTTGCGGCAAGGCCTTGCGTAAAGACGGCGCATGATACCAGGCGCAATCACGCAGATTATTGCGGCCGATGAAATTCATCACCAGCATGCCGTTGCGTGCCAGGTTACGGTTTAGCAACCGAAACCATTCACTGTCTGCCGCTATGGCCCGAACTGGTTCACCGCCTTCTTCACCAAACAGATCCTCGATGATCAGATCGAATTTCGGCCCCTGATATCGGCGCATCCACTCCCCGGCTTCGGCCTCATATAAGCGGGCATCGCACTGTTCCACATCGAAATAGCGCCGGGCGACTTCCAGGTGCAGGGGACTCAGTTCCACTCCTATCAACTCGTCTACCTTTATATAGCGACGCAATTGATGCAGCACCGTACCACCACCGACTCCAAGCACCAGCACCCGTTTGAAATGCAGGGCCGGGTCAAAAAATGTTGGCAGCCACAACAGGTCCCAGATACCACCGGCAAGCGTTCGCTCCGGATGATACTGGCTGTGAAACACACCATCGGTATACAGACGACGTGTTCGACCTGCAGAGCGAACTTCATAGTTGGAGCCCTGGTATGCCTTTTGCCAGAGAATCGCCATGCAACTGGTTTTCCTGTCAAACCTGGTTTGTGAAAGATACAGCCGGATGAATTGCAATTGCCGTCGGCTAGTTTACCATAAGCCAGTGCGGCGTTCGCTCGCTGCAGGGATTCAGTCAAACACGAGGTGCTGTATGTCAAACCGAACCCTAAACCTGAATGAGGCCGTGTATACCTACCTGCTCGATCACTCGCTACGTGAATCCCGTCTGCTCAAACAGTTACGAGAGGAAACCGCCAACCTGGAAATGGCACGCATGCAAATTTCTCCCGAGCAGGGTCAGTTTCTCAATCTGCTGATCAAATTACTCGGTGCCCGCCAGATCATCGAAGTCGGGGTATTTACCGGGTATAGCACCCTGTGTATGGCCGAAGCGTTACCTGCTGATGGACGACTGGTTGCCTGTGATATTAACAAAGAGTGGACTGAAATAGCCCGGCGTTACTGGCAGGAGGCCGGAGTACATAAAAAAATCGAACTGCTCCTGGCCCCCGCCGACAAAACTCTGCAAAAGCTCATCGACGGAGGCAATGCCAACAGTTTTGACTTTGCCTTTATCGATGCCGACAAGACTCACTACCTCACCTATTACGAACAATGCCTTAAACTGATGCGTCGTGGCGGCCTGATTGCGATTGACAATACCCTGTGGAGCGGTCATGTAGCGGATCCTTCAATCGATGACGAAGATACCCGGGCAATACGGGAACTCAACGATGCATTGCATAGCGATTCCCGGGTTGATATCAGTCTGCTACCCATCGGTGATGGTCTGACCCTGGCAATAAAACGCTGAGTCTGTGAAGCGATGAGCAGCACCCTGATTCTCTGGTTTCGACAAGATCTGCGCCTGCATGATAATCCTGCACTTCAGGCTGCGCTGGCCGACTCGGAAAAGATCATACCTGTATATATCGATGATTCCTCTGCCTCATGGACCATGGGTGCCGCCAGCCGCTGGTGGTTGTATCACAGTCTCACGGCACTGGCGGATAACCTCAGGCAACTCGGCAGCCGTT
>JASFNY010000263.1:0-3668 GCA_050116795.1 Thiohalophilus sp. | reverse complement strand
GCTGCCGAACCTGTTTTACCGTGGCAGCAACATCGGCCGTATCCGTATTGGTCATTGATTGCACCACGATGGGCGCCTCACCGCCGACGGTGACGTGGCCTACCTGGACGGGAACCGTGCGCTGACGTCTAACAGGGTGACTCATAGGGATTCAGGGGTTGATAATCAAAGCGCGGATCATAGCACACGGGTACGGTTGACGAACTCGGGCCGGGGAAAATTTTAGTCAGATCCCTCATACAAATCGGGCTTAAACACTATATAATAAGCGCGTTCAAAATCTCGGCATTACTATTCAACACAGGGGAAGCTAAATGGCAAAGCAACAGGCAGGCAATAAACCGACCATGGCAGAACAGGCCGATCGTCATGTGTTGTACCAGAAGTCGGTGCAGGCGCCTGAGGCTGAAGTGGCCTTCTTTGACCAGGTATTCCCCGAGCTGCGAGGTCGCAAGGCCTTGAGCATGAAAGAAGACTTCTGTGGTACCGCCTATCTTGCCGCCGAGTGGTGCAAGTCGGATCCGCAGCGTACCGCGGTTGGCGTGGACTACGACGAGGAAACCGTCGAATGGGGACGCAAGCACAATATTGAAGCTGAAGGCGGTGATCTTGCCGACCGAATCACGCTGATCATCGATGATGTGCGTAATGTCACCGAACCGCAGGTGGATATCGTTTGCGCCTTTAACTTCAGTTATTGCCTGTTCGAATCCCGGGACGAGTTACGTAAATATTTCGAATTGGCACGCCAGAGCCTGGTGGATGATGGTTTGTTGATCCTGGACCTGTTCGGTGGAACTGAATGCGAAGACGTACTTGAAGAAGAAACCGAGATCGATGATGAACCGGCCACCTATATCTGGGAACACGTTGCCTTTAATCCTATAGATCATCACATGAAGTGCGCCATCCATTTCGATTTCGACGACGGCTCGCGTATGCAGAATGCCTTTACTTACGAATGGCGCCTCTGGTCTATTCCGGAGATTCTTGAACTGCTTGAAGAGGCCGGCTTCAGCAAGTCCCGTGTCTACTGGGAAAAATTCGAAGATACCGATGACGATGATGATGAACTGGAAGGTACGGGCGAATACGAAGAAGTCC
This sequence comes from Thiohalophilus sp., assembly GCA_050116795.1. Taxonomy (GTDB): domain Bacteria; phylum Pseudomonadota; class Gammaproteobacteria; order UBA6429; family Thiohalophilaceae; genus Thiohalophilus. Next base: position 2,564 of record JASFNY010000263.1, on the reverse strand, counting down.
ATGAAGTGGAAAACCAGGAGTCCTGGATGATCTATATCGTTGCTGAAAAGTAACCGAGCAGCATTACTAAATAAAAAAGGCGCCACAGGCGCCTTTTTTATTGTCTGTTTAATTTTCTTCTGGCGGGGGCTCGGCGTGATAGGGCTCTTCGCGTACCCGATCATGGATATGCATGCGGTAATCGATGAACTTGTGCTTGTCATGAAAATGCATGAACGGATTGCCCTGAACCTGTTCTTCCATGGTGGCCGTGGTCTGATCGGCATAGTTGTGGCCTGGTAAGGTCACGGTGTTGCCCGGCAGGTTGGCGAGTTTACGCAAGGTATCATACATCTGTTCCGGATCCCCGCCGCTGAGGTCGCAGCGGCCGCAACCCCAGACGAACATGGTATCGCCGGTGATCAGGTGATCCTGAATGTGATAACAGGCAGAGCCGGGTGTATGGCCCGGTGTATGCAAAATCTGGATCTCGGTATCACCCAGTTCAATCCGGTCGCCGCCATGATGCAGGGTCGGTAATTCCAGGTGTTTACCCCAGAACTCGGCTTCCGGTTTGAGCAGATGCAGCTGGGCATCGAATTGTTGCAGCACCTGTTCCACGCCGTTGATGTGATCGTGGTGGCTGTGCGTGAGCAATATGTCGCTAATTTTGATGCCACGTTGTTCGGCCAGCGCCAGTATCTCGGGAACTTCCCAGGCCGGATCCACCACTGCGGTGCGCCCACTGGCGTGATCGGTAATCACGTAGATGAAATTTTCCATCGGGCCCAGTTCCAGCGCATCGATGCTGTATTGCGCATTGTTCACGATTTGGCTCATTTCAGTCTCCGGCACAGGGGTGTCTCCTGATCATAGGGCAATCCCTGCGCAAGGGAAAACCCGTTCCGGGCTTCGGATCTACCGGCGGACAGGGTAAAATGCTCAGCCGTTTTCGCACTGGAGCAGCATGATGGAGCCGGATTTCTGGCACGAGCGCTGGGAGAACAACCTGATCGGGTTTCACTCGAATGAGGTCAATCCTTACCTGCGGACGCACTGGTCGAAGCTGTCGCTTGAACCGGCTGCCCGGGTGCTGGTGCCGTTATGTGGCAAGAGCCTGGACCTGATCTGGCTGGCCGAGCAGGGTTACCAGGTGGTGGGCGTGGAACTGAGTCCTATCGCGGTGAAGGATTTCTTTGCGGAACACCACATCAAGGCGACGCGGATAGAGGATGCCCGTTGCGATATCTGGAAAAGCCCCGGCATCACGCTGCTGTGCGGGGATCTGTTCGCGCTGACAACAGAAGATATCGGGCATATCGATGCGGTCTATGACCGGGCTTCTCTGATCGCCTTGCCGCCGGCCATGCGCCGGCGTTATGTCACTGCCCTGGAACGGCTGGTGCCAGGCTCGGCCCCACATCTGCTGATCACGCTCGATTATGATCCGCAGCAGATGGACGGCCCGCCGTTCGCGGTCAGCGAAGCAGAGGTGCTGAACCTGTATAGTTCCCGCCACCATGTCGATATGCTGGAGTCGGTGGATGTCCTGGCGCAGAACGAGCGCTTTCGCGAACGGGGACTTGAGTGGCTCAGTGAAGCTGTTTTCCGGCTGACAACGGGCAAAAAAGACTAAACTCCCGCCGGGATCCGACCGATAAATAGGTTCTGCCAGAGACAAGAAAAACAGGAATCGTCTGAGCATGAAACTACCCGTCATCAAAACACTGCTGTTGCTGGGAATAATCTGGGGGACCGCCCTGCCGGTTCAGGCCCAGTACTATTTATACCAGTTACCGGATGGCTCACGGGTGATCACCGACCGTCCCCACTTCGACGATGATTACAAGCTGGTGCGTAAAAGCGGCAGCACGGTAGGCCTGGGGCGGTATGCCGCCGGCCACAGCGATTTCAATACCGCGCCCGCAGCCAACTACCTGCGTTTTGAAAACATCATTCACAGTGTCGCCAATCGTCACAAGATCGACGTGGCACTGGTCAAGGCGGTGATTCATACCGAGTCCTATTTCAACCCCAATGCGACCTCGCGCAAGGGCGCCTCGGGACTGATGCAGCTGATGCCGGCCACCGCCGAACGTTACGGGGTAACTGATCTGTACAGTCCGCGCCAGAATATCGAGGGCGGGGTGCGTTATCTGAGCGATCTGATGAAGCGTTATCCGAGGCGCATCAAGCTGGTACTGGCGGCCTATAATGCCGGCGAAAACGCGGTGGATCGCTATAAGGGGATTCCGCCCTATCCCGAGACCCGGAAATATGTGAACAAAGTTTTGAAGAATCGCGAGTTCTACAGCAACTGGCCCTGAGAGGGCAGACTGGGTAAGACGCTTAGCAGGGCAGGCCATGAGCCTGCCTTTTTGTTTTTAAACGTTTTGTTGGTACCGGTCGAACGGCCTGACGTTATAGTTATAATGGTGATTGTAATCCCGCCCCGGGATAAACGACGGACAAATTGACGGTCTATTCCTCATGGCGATCTTACACGTTGATATGGACGCTTTTTACGCCTCGGTGGAAGTGCGTGAACAGCCCGCACTGGCCGGGCGTCCGGTGATCGTCGGCGG
>JASFNY010000262.1:0-3673 GCA_050116795.1 Thiohalophilus sp. | reverse complement strand
CTTCCGGTTCATAGACGAATGCGAAGGGATGAATATCGATTTGCCGATCATCCCGGGCATCATGCCCATCACCAATTACAAACAGCTGTCACGTTTCTCCGAAATGTGCGGTGCCGATATACCGCGCTGGATCCGCAAGCGGCTGGAAGGCTTTGGCGACGACAGGGAATCCATCAAGAAATTTGGTGAAGAAGTCGTTACCGATCTCTGCCATACGCTGCTCGAGGCCGGCGCCCCGGGGCTGCATTTCTATTGCATGAACCAGTCAGCGGCGACCCTTGCCATCTGGCGAAATCTCGGTCTGCAACAGAGCTGAAGCAAGACAGAAATTCCAATTCAATCCGGCACAGGGACGTGCCGCCCTTTTAATTCCTCATTTTAGTGCAGTCTCTATGGCTTGACCCTTATCCGTGGCGTCGGCATAGTGAGGTTTCTCGTTTTTTATCAACGCAGGCGCATTATTCATGTCCGACGATAAACTGCAGATCATCGGCTGGCGCGAATGGGTTCAGTTGCCCGAATTGGGAATTAACCATATCAAAGCCAAGATCGATACCGGGGCACGTACCTCGGCATTGCATACTTTCGATCTGGAACCCTATAACGACAAGGGTATGCGCATGGTTCATTTCAAGGTCCATCCGGTCCAGGGTAAATTACATCCCGTGGTCGAATGTCATTGTCCGTTGCTCGATGAACGTACCGTTACTGACTCCGGTGGGCACAAGGAACATCGCTTTGTGATCAGCACACAAGCACAACTCGGAGACCTGAGCTGGGATATCGAAATGACCCTGACCAATCGGGACACTATGCGGTTTCGCATGTTACTCGGTCGCACCGCCATGTCCGGACGTTTTCTTGTCGACCCGAAATCTTCTTACCTGATTGGGCATAGGCCCTGAGCTGAAGACAGGTTAAACTATTAATACATTCATCCCCGCAACATGGGAGTAACTATGAATATTGCGATTTTGTCGCGGAATGCCAAACTCTATTCCAGTCGGCGTCTGGCTGAAGCTGCCAAGGAACGCGGCCACGATGTCAGCGTTATCAACCCACTCAAGTGCTATATGGATATCACCAGTATGCGTCCGGCTATCTACTATCGGGGCGAACAGCTGGGTGGGTTTGATGCTGTTATTCCACGCATTGGCGCCTCAGTCACTTTCTATGGCACTGCTGTTCTTCGTCAGTTCGAAATGATGGGCGTGTATCCACTTAATGAATCAGTCGCTATCGGTCGTTCACGGGACAAGCTACGTTCTCTGCAGCTTCTGGCACGCAAGGGCATTGGCCTCCCGGTTACCGGTTTCGCCCATGATGTCGAAGACACCGATGATTTAATCAAGCTGGTCGGCGGTGCACCGCTGGTCGTCAAACTCCTGGAAGGCACCCAGGGGAAAGGTGTGGTTCTGGCAGAAACCAAGAAAGCGGCCGAGAGCGTGATTGATGCCTTTCGCGAGTTGAATGCCAACTTCCTGGTACAGGAATTCATCAAGGAAGCAGGTGGCTCTGATATTCGTGCGCTGGTCATAGGCGATAAAGTTGTTGCTGCCATGATGCGTACTGCAAAAGAAGGAGAGTTTCGTTCCAACCTGCACCGCGGTGGCTCGGCCAGGGTTATCAAACTGACTCCGGAAGAACGTTCCACTGCTGTCCGTGCGGCCAAAACCATGGGGCTCAATGTGGCTGGTGTCGATATTCTGCGTTCCAATCATGGACCGGTAATCATGGAAGTCAACTCCTCGCCTGGTCTGGAAGGTATCGAGAACGCCACCAGTAAGGACGTGGCCGGCCAGATTATCGACTTCATCGAAAAGTCTGCCAAACCCTACAAGACCAAGACCCGGGGCAAGGGCTGACTCGATGGACAAGGATGTAATATCGGTCAACGGTAAACAGATACCGCGTAATACCCGTATTACAATCGACCTGCCGGTCGCACGTTTATATTCGCACAGTCAGGTTGCCATGCCGGTGCAGGTCATCCGTGGCAAAAAACCAGGGCCGGTCCTGTTCGTCAGTGCCGCCCTGCATGGCGATGAACTCAACGGCGTGGAGATTATCCGTCGACTGCTCAACCTGCCGGCGCTCAAACGACTCAGTGGCACCCTGTTCGCTATTCCCATAGTCAACGTATATGGCTTTATACAACAATCACGCTACCTGCCGGACCGACGCGATCTGAACCGCAGCTTCCCCGGATCAGATCATGGTTCTCTCGCAGCCCGCCTTGCCAACCAGTTCATGAGCGAAATAGTGGAACAAAGCACGCATGGCATAGACCTGCATACCGGCGCCATTCACCGCAGTAACCTGCCGCAGATACGGGCAAACATTGATGACCCGCAAACTGCTGATCTGGCTCATGTTTTTGGCGTTCCAGTAATTCTCAATGCCGATCTGCGGGACAACTCACTGCGTGAAGCGGCCGCCGAGTACGGTATTCCAATGCTGCTGTACGAAGCCGGTGAGGCATTGCGTTTCGATGAAGTCAGTATTCGCGCCGGCCTGAAAGGTATAGTGAATGTCATGCGTTATCTTGAGATGCTGCCACCTTCACGGCGCAAGAAAAAGGAGGACCACAAACCCCTGTATGCCCGGGCCAGTACCTGGGTACGCGCACCGGCCGGGGGGATCCTGAGAGCCATCGTTCCACTGGGTGGCAGTGTCGAGAAATCCCAGTTACTGGGTATTCTTTCCGACCCGTTTGGCGAACAAGAGAAAGAGATCCATGCACCCTGTGATGGCATCGTGATTGGGCGAACCAATCTGCCCCTCGCTAATGAGGGAGATGCCCTGTTCCATATTGCTCGTTATCGCAAACTCGAAACTGTTACCGCTCGGGTCGAGGAGTTTACCGAACAACACCAGCCTGAGCCACAAGCGCCACCTGATTCAGAACCGCCGATCGTATAAAATATCGTTTTACTTACTGTTACATGTTTCTTGCTGAGATTGGGCAACGTCAGCCCGGAAAACCATCCATCAAATTACGCTATCTATGACTATGAATAACCGCGAACTGATGCAACGGGATTTGTCGGTGCTATGGCATCCCTGTACCCAGATGAAGGATCATGAATGGTTGCCGGTGACACCCATTAAACGAGGTGAAGGGGTATGGCTCGAGGACTTCGACGGTAATCGCTACATTGATGCAATCAGCTCCTGGTGGGTCAATCTGTTCGGCCATTGCAATCCCAGAATCAACGATCGCATCAAGCAACAGCTGGATACGCTAGAGCACGTCATCCTCGCCGGTTTTTCTCACGAACCCGTGATCGAATTATCCGAACGCTTGATCGAAATCACTCCGCCGGGACTTGCGCATTGTTTCTATGCCGACAACGGTTCCTCGGCCATCGAAGTGGCCCTCAAGATGAGTTACCACTACTGGCATAATATCGGTAATTCAAAAAAGACCAAATTCATCACCCTGGGTAACAGCTATCATGGCGAAACACTAGGCGCCCTCGCGGCGGGTGATGTCGCCTTGTACAAGGAAACCTACAAGCCTTTACTCATGGAAGTGATCACCGCTCCATCTCCTGACTGTTTTTATCGTGAAAACGGAGAGAGTTGCAGCGAATATAGTGCCCGCCAATTTGAAAAGATGCGTGAGCTTCTGGAACAACATGCCGACGAGGTATGCGCAGTCATTGTCGAG
>JASFNY010000261.1:0-3677 GCA_050116795.1 Thiohalophilus sp. | reverse complement strand
GGATATGAGCGTCGAGGAGATCATGGAACACGACGTGGTCGGCATTCCGGTGGATATGCCGGCACGCGAAGTCGCCAACATGTTCGAACGCCGCGACCTGATTACCGCACCGGTCATCGCCGAAGACGGCCAGTTGCTGGGTCGTATTACCATCGATGACGTGGTGGACGTTATTCGGGAAGAAGCCGATCACTCCCTGATGAGTATGGCCGGTTTGAACGAGGAAGAAGATATGTTCGCGCCGGTCATCACCAGTACCCGGAGGCGCAGTATCTGGCTCGGAATCAATCTGCTTACCGCGCTGCTTGCAGCCTGGGTCATCGGCCTGTTCGAAGGGACTATTGAAAAACTGGTAGCACTGGCAGTGTTGATGCCGGTCGTGGCCAGCATGGGCGGAATAGCCGGCAGTCAAACCCTGACCCTGGTGATTCGCGGCATGGCACTGGGCAAGATCAATCCCAGCAACGCACGCACGATCTTTCGCAAAGAGCTGGGGGTGGGTATCTGGAACGGTTTGATCTGGGCCGTGGTGATCGCCACCGTCGCCGGCCTGTGGTTTGACAGCCTGTCGTTGAGCTTCGTCATCGCCAGCGCGATTGTCGTCAACCTGATCATGGCCGCCATCTCCGGCGCCGTGATTCCACTGTTACTGAAACGATTCGGGATCGATCCGGCACTGTCCGGGTCGGTCATCCTGACCACCGTTACCGACGTGGTCGGCTTCTTTGCCTTCCTTGGCCTGGCCAGCCTGTTCCTGATTTAAATGAAGAGATTAACGCAAAGACGCGGAGGCGCAGAGGACGCCAAGGAATAAATTCATTTGTTTTCCCGATCTGAGTTATTGCCTGACAGAAATCGCCCGGGATTTTGCAAGAAAACAGACATTCTATTCTTTGCGTGCTTTGCGTCTTTGCGCCTCTGCGTTGGGTTTTCTGCCGATGATGGTCCTCAGTCCCCGGCAATAGTCATGTTGTCGATAAGCCAGGAACCGGTGATGATGTTGCCGCGGGCATCCACATCGCTGCCCACCGCCTGCAGCCCGAGATACATGTCCTGCAAACGTCCTCCCAGGGTCACCTCATCGACCGGAAACTGGATTTCGCCGTTTTCCACCCAGAAGCCGGCCGCGCCGCGCGAATAGTCACCGGTGACATTGTTCACGCCCTGGCCCATGACATCGGTGACCAGCAGGCCGCAATCCATTTTCTTCAGCAGTTGTTCACGATCCAGATCGTCGTGATTGATATACAGGTTATGCACGCCGCCGGCGTTACCGGTGGTCTGCATTTTGAGCCGGCGGGCGCTGTAACTGTCGAGCACGTAACCCTGCAGTACACCGGCCTCGATCAGGGTTCGTGGTTGAGTGGCCACTCCCTCGTTATCGAACGGCGCGCTGCCCAGGGCCCCTGGCAGATGCGGACGTTCGTCAATCCGCACGCGTTCCGGAAACAGTTGCTGGCCCAGGGCATCGACCAGGAAACTGGCGTTGCGATACAGGGAACCACCGCTCAATGCCCTCACCAGGTGACCGAGCAGGCCCCGCGCCACGTCGGACTCGAACATGACCGGTGCCTGGCGGGTAGAGATCTTGCGCGCCCCGAGACGAGCCACGGTCCGCTCGGCCGCGTGCCGACCGACTGATTCCGCGTTGTCGAGCTGATCCGGATCACGCGCGATGGTGTACCAGTAATCACGCTGCATGCCCGATTTATCCTGTCCGATCACAGTACAGCTCAGGCTGTGCCGGGAACTGGGATAGGCGCCGATAAACCCGTGACTGTTGCCGTAAACCCGCAGGCCGCTGTGACTGCTGACGCTGGCGCCCTCGGAATTGCTGATGCGTTTGTCATAGCTGCGCGCCACGCTCTCGCAGGCCAGGGCCCTTTCGATGGCCGCCGATGTATCGATCGCCCACGGATGATAAAGCTGCAGGTCCGGAATCTCTCTGGCCATCAGGGCCGAGTCTGCCAGTCCGGCGGCAGGATCCTCTTCGGTATAGCGCGCGATATCGCAGGCCGCCCGGACCGTTTCGCGTATCGCTGCGGGAGCAAAATCCGAGGTGCTGGCCGAGCCCTTGCGCTGGCCGAAGTAGACCGTGATTCCCAGCCCCTTGTCACGGTTATGTTCGACTGTCTCGACTTCGCCAAGGCGTACCGTCACCGACAGGCCTGACTCAATACTCAACGCCGCCTCGGCGGCGCTGGCCCCCTGGAGTGTTGCTTCTTCGAGCAGATCGGTGACGATTTGCTCATAGCGTTCAGGATGGAGCAACTCATCAACTGGCCTGGACTGGACGGACTTCTCGCTCATGCTTATCTCGCTTTAGCTGTCAGATTGACATGCTCATTCTAGGGTTGACCGGGAATGCCGGCCAAGCCGTGAAAAAATCGGGCGGACTGACGATTTTATGAATCGTTGCCTGCCGGTTACGGTAAACTAGCCCCATGCAATACGACGATTACGATGAAGAATGGGTCAGCAAGAGCCAGCGCAAGCGCGAATGTCACGCGCTGCAGGATCTGGGCACCGAGCTGGTCAAGTTGTCCCAGGCTGACCTCGAAAAGATCCCGCTGGATGACGAACTGCAGCAGGCCATCCTCGAGGCACGCCGCATCAAGCAACATGGCGCACTCAAACGCCAGTTACAGTTCATCGGCAAACTGATCCGTCAGCGTGATGGCGATGCCCTGCGCGAGGCCTATGAACGGGTCATGCATCCTTACCAGGAAGACATCAAACACTTCCATCAACTGGAACGCTGGCGTGAACGTCTGCTCGAAGACGGCGATGCTGCCCTGGAAGAACTGCTACAGGAGCAGCCGAATGCCGATCGTCAGCACATTCGCCAGTTGGTCCGCACTGCGCGCAACGAATACAAACAGAACAAGACCCCCAGGGCCGCGCGCGAACTGTTCCAGTACCTCAAAACCCTCATGGCCGAAGACTTATAGCCTCTTTTCCGGCGCCCTGGTTATTAACGCAAAAATTTAGATACAGGTGGTAGGAGGGGCTTTCAGCCGCGATTCAGCTGGCGAACAGAATTGTCGCCGATAAAATCGCCTCCTACATGTTACTCAGCTAAAATTAGTTTTATCTTTGCGCCTCTGCGTTAATAATTTCTTCAGGCGGTCCCGCCGACGGTGATGCTGCTGATTTTCAGCGTCGGCTGACCGACACCCACCGGCACACTCTGACCTTCCTTGCCGCAGACACCGACGCCACTGTCGAGCTGCAAATCATTACCGACCATTTCGACCTTGTTCATGACCTCCGGACCGTTGCCGATCAGGGTAGCGCCCTTCACCGGCCGGGTGACCTTGCCGTTTTCGATCAGATACGCCTCGTTGGCCGAGAACACAAAACGCCCCGAGGTGATGTCCACCTGGCCGCCGCCAAAGTTGACCGCATAGAGCCCCTTTTCTACCGAGGCAATGATCTCGCCCGGATCGTGCTCCCCGGCCAGCATGTAGGTATTGGTCATGCGCGGCATGGGCAAATGCGCGTAAGACTCACGCCGGCCGTTGCCGGTAGAGGTGGTGCCCATCAAGCGAGCATTCATCTTGTCCTGCATGTAACCCTTGAGGATGCCGTTTTCGATCAACACGGTATGCCCGGTAGGCGTCCCCTCGTCGTCGACGTTGAGCGAACCGCGCCGCTCGGCCAGCGTTCCGTCATCG
>JASFNY010000260.1:0-3688 GCA_050116795.1 Thiohalophilus sp. | reverse complement strand
AAGATCCGCCCAGAGATTGGGGAAGATATCCATCAGCTCTTTGACCTTGGAACTGTATTCGAAACCGGCATGGGCCCAGATTATTCGGGCTTCAGGATACTGGTTGTATAAACCGATGATCGCATCTGCGTCAGCATGGGCATGCAATATCAGATCATGTTCGCGTGCAAGCTGGACCATCTCCCTTACAACCGGTAAGTCGACCTGTTCTCCTTGAATGTGAAATTCTCCGATTGCTGCATAGCGGTATTCAGCCAGCTTTGCTTTGAGATAGGGAATTACACTTTCGTCATGCATCCAGTTATCCAGATCACCGCGTTTTCGGTAGGGTCTCAATGCCGGGATAACCAGGTCTGGCGCCAGGGCGTGCAGACGTCGTGTTCCCTCATCACCGGAACTTGAAACGAGTGCACGGGTAATACCTGCCGAGCGAAGACGGTTTACAGCTTCCTCGGGAGGCAGAGCATCCCAGACGTCATGGCTGTAATGGATATGTACATCAAAAACAGGAGGTTCAGCAGCAGCAGGTGGAGAAATTAGCAGAAGTATGCCGAATAAAGGTGTTAACCATCGCATTGTTTAAGGCCCATCTGTTAGCTGTGAGAATTGATTATTGGTAAACCCCGGGATGTACGTCAATTACTTTGACAGGCTTTGATCCTGCGCCAGCATAATACTATTATTAGTATGGAATTAGACTCAGAGTCGGGGGCTGTTGCCGGTGGATGTTCATATCATCGTTGTCGTTATGACAGTGCTTACTGTTCTGGTTACCGTCACCATACACTACGAGAGTTTCGTTCGACTCAGTGACTGGCTGGAGAAATCCGGCCGACGTGGCAGGCAGCGCATACTGATGATGGTTCTCTCCCTGATCGTAATTCATGGTGTGGAAATCGGCTTGTTCGGGCTTACTGCCTGGGGGTTGGTGGAATTTGTCTCAGGGTCAGGAATGGTGGTTGCGGCCTATTCACTGGCAATGACAGATTATCTTTATTTTTCCGCGATAACATTTACCACCCTGGGTTATGGAGAAATGTATCCCGATGGGCCGATAAGGTTTTTATTCAGCGCTGAAGCACTGAGTGGATTTGCATTGATTACCTGGTCTGCGTCGCTGACATTCATAGAAATGCAACGGCATTGGCGCAAACAATAAAAGCGTGGTTTCCGGTTGAAGAGTTGTATCTGAGTACGATCTTCAGGTGGTGTTGAAAAAAGTATGCGGTGTAGCGCACTAAAACAGGTGCTGTCCTAATATGACCAGGCAGAAAATAATAGCCAGGCAGATCAGGCAGGCAAGTATCAGTTTTGCAGCTTTGGGCATTTGCAATCCCGTCGGTGTTGCGTGATGCAAGAATGATTATTGCTTAGGGCAAGCCTCATCATGCAGACTTTCTAATATTCGAATATACGCTGCCAAGCTGTTGATGCTCACCCAGCAGAAGAATAAGGCTAAAATACGAAAAATAACATGAGTATTTCTCAACACAGGATAACGATAATGACTGGTCTCAGTTCGTATTTTTCGCGACGGCGTATCAGCATATTACTGCTGTCGGTAATCTGGTGTTTGTCTCATCCCGTATCGGCAATGGCCGGAAATATCACATTCAAAATCGTCGATCAGAATGGAGAGCCCGCCATTAATACGGTGGTTTCACTGTCTAACCCTGACACCAGTGGGTCTGCGGCACCGGGTACCGAGGCGGTAATGGACCAGGTTGAGAGACAGTACAGTCCATTCATTCTTCCTATCCAGACTGGCACTCTGGTCAGATTCCCGAACTGGGATGAGATCAAGCATCATGTCTATTCGTTCTCCACGGCAAAGCGATTCGAACTCAAGCTATATTCAGGCAAGAATGCCAGCCCGGTATTATTCGACAAACCTGGTGAAGTGGCTCTTGGCTGCAATATCCATGACTGGATGCTTGGCTATATTTATGTGGTTGACACGCCATATTTTGCTCTGGTCGACAGTAATGGTCGTGCAGAGTTAAGGAATCTGCCAGATGGTAAATATACGGCCACTCTCTGGCACCCGGGTTTGAGATCTTCAGGTTCAGAACAAGATCTTACAGTTATGATACAAGATGATAAGAACATGCTTAAAAGCCTGACAATCAAAATAAAACAGGTGAAACAGCCCTATGCGCCAATGGGCGAAGGTGAATACTGAATGAGGTTTATCAGCCTTCGTGCCAAGCTGACTATTTTAATTGTAGGTTTGCTTGCGACTGTCCAGATAATTACCTTCGCCTTTGTTTACTCTGCAACCGAAGAAAATGTCTTTGATACCACGCGCCAACAATTAGGTTATTCCGGAGAGATATTTTCTCGCCAGGTAGAGGCGCGTGCTGAAAAGTTAACAGATAGTGCAAGACTGCTGGCAAAAGATCATGGGTTTCATACAGCAATAGCCGATAACGATCAGGGAACCATTCGTTCAACTCTGGTCAATCTCAAGGCGAGAATAGAGGCTGACAGGGTGATGCTAATCGACAATGAATATCAGGTGGTTACTGATACTTCCGAATCAGAAACCACGAGACAACCTTTCCCCTATGTTTCAGTCATGCATTATGCGGAGGATAATGACAAGGCATATTCAGTTTTCAAGCTGAATGGATCGTTATACGAATTCGTTATTGTGCCGATCAAGGCGCCCATAACTATCGCCTGGATAGGTGTCGGTTTCAAAATTGACGAACACCTTCTGGCCGGACTGCAGTCAAGATCTCCACTACCGGTAGATATCTCCGTCCTGGAGCATAACGACCATGTAGAGATTCTGGCAACGACACTTCAGAATCGAAATTTGGGAAATGAGCTTGCGGTGATCAAGGATATGCCGCCCGAGGCACCAACTGTATATGCGCCCGGTGACGGTTCGGAAGAGTTCATGGCTCTGAGTATTCCACTGAAAACGGATATACAGGCCATGGATAACCTTCAGGTGCTGCTGCAGTACTCACTGAAAGAGGCCTTCAGGCCATATCGTTCGCTGCTTTTATTCATGGCTACCATCACTGTATTAGGACTGGGGGTTTCGATTTTGGCAGGAATTCTTCTGGCCCGAACATTGACCAGGCCAGTCAGCCAGCTTGCAAATGCAGCCAAATTAATAGAACAGGGAAACTATGATTGCGATTTGCAGATCAAATCACGGGATGAAATAGGTGGGCTGCAAAATGCCTTTAAAACCATGCAGTCAGCAATTTCAGTTCGTGAAAAGGAGATTAAACATCTTGCCTACCACGACCAACTAACCGAATTACCAAATCGTCTTATGTTCGAAAATACCTTGCAGGAGCTAATCAGGCAAGCGGCCCCCGCCAGGACCAGATTCTCGATCGTCATGATTGGTGTCCAGTCACTGCGTGAAATAGTGAATGTTCTCGGTCATGATATTGGTGATCAGCTTATAAAGCTTGCAGGACAGAGACTCGTTACTGAAATCGAGGAAATAGAAGTTCTTGCGAGAATATCCAGTGACAGTTTTGCGATATTGCTGATGAATTGTGATGAGAATAATCTGCAAGACATTTCTGAAAAAATTGCCAGAGTATTCTCTGAACCAATGGAAATTGCAGGGAATAACATCGATGTCTTTGTCAGTATGGGTGCCGCTTGTTTCCCTCTGCATTCAGAAAACGGAAAGCTTCTGATTCAGCATGCTGATGCG
>JASFNY010000259.1:0-3702 GCA_050116795.1 Thiohalophilus sp. | reverse complement strand
TACCGGCAAGCAGAAGCTGCTGGATACCGCGGGCCGGGTCGACAAGTTCCGTCAGAAGTACGGCATGAAGAAATAGTAAGGCCTGTGGTTGCGACCACGCGAGGCATTGGCAAAAGGGCGCTAATACTTTTAGCGCCCTTTTTGTTTGTCTGCGGGGCGCATACCGCCACGGCCGATAACTGCCGGCCGGCGCAGTTTGATGAACAGGTGTCGGTGCGTTATGTGTATGACGGGGACACCGTCATACTGGAGGATGGGCGCAAGCTGCGTCTGATCGGCATCAATACCCCGGAACGGGCCCGGGACGAGCGGCCTGCCGAGCCCTATGCCGACGCCGCCCGCGAGCAGTTGCAGTCGCTTGCCGAAGGGCCCTGGTCGCTGGTCTACGACCGCGATCGCAGGGACCGTTACGGTCGGCTCCTCGCACACATCTTCGATTCCCGGGGACGGAACCTCACTCGACGTCTGCTTGAGAACGGTGCTGGCCAGTGGCTGGTGTTCCCGCCCAACCTGAAATTCGCTGACTGCTATCGCCACGCCCAGCAGTCGGCGCGTGCGGATCGGCGCGGGTTGTGGGCCCTGCCGGCCTACCGGGTACGGGAGGCGGATGAACTGGCGGCACATGATGTCCGGCACTATGGACTGGTCCGCGGTCGACTGACACGTGTCGGTGAAAGCCGTTCCTCGCTGTGGCTGAATCTCGGTCCGGAGTTTGCCCTGCGCATCGCCAGGCAGGATCTGGCCCATTTCGACCGGGCGCAAATCGACGGCTGGCGGCAACAGACCCTGACAGCCCAGGGCTGGTTCTACTACCGTAACAACCAGTGGCGCCTGCGTCTGCGCCATCCCCTGTCCGTGCTGGATGTGACGCCGTAAACCTGGAGCACAACGGAACTGGTAAAAGCGCAAATGATGGGCGAGTATTGATACCCCGGAACCCACTGAGTAACGCTGCGACACCGAATATCATGAGCGACGACGAATTACCCTTTTCCGAGCAGGCCCTGCGCTACCATGCCGAACCGCGTCCCGGCAAAATCGCCACGGCCCTGACCAAACCGGTGACCACCCAGAAAGATTTAAGCCTTGCCTATACGCCGGGCGTGGCGGTGCCGGTACGGGCCATCGCCGAGGATCCGCAACTGGCCTATCGCTATACCAACAAGGGCAACCTGGTGGCGGTGATCTCGGACGGCAGCGCGGTACTCGGTCTGGGCAATGTCGGCGCCCTGGCGAGCAAGCCGGTTATGGAAGGCAAGGCAGTCCTGTTCAAGTATTTTGCCGATGTGGACGTGGTAGACATCGAGGTCGACTCAGAGTCGCCCGAAGCGTTTATCGAGACGGTGCGGCGGATTGCGCCGAGCTTTGGCGGGATCAACCTGGAAGACATTGCCGCACCGGACTGCTTCGAGATCGAGCGGATACTCAAGGAGCAGCTTGATATTCCGGTGTTTCACGATGACCAGCACGGTACCGCCATTATCATCGCGGCCGGGTTGCTGAATGCCCTGGAGCTGACCGGGCGTACGCTCAAGGAGGCACGCATCGTCTGCCTGGGTGCAGGCTCAGCCGGGATTGCCTCGATGCGCCTGCTGCTCGAATTGGGTGCGGATAAACGGCATATCACGCTGGTTGATCGCAAGGGTGTGGTCCACGCTGAACGTTCTGATCTGAATCCCTACAAGCAGGAGTTCGCTCGCCGGACCGGCCGGCGTACCCTGGAAGAGGCCATGGTCGAGGCGGATGTGTTCATCGGAGTATCCGGTCCGAACCTGGTCTCGCCCGGTATGCTGCAGGGCATGGCGGATAACCCGATCGTGTTCGCGCTCTCCAATCCCGATCCCGAGATCACGCCGGCCAACGCCCATGCCGCACGGGATGACCTGATCATGGCCACCGGCCGCAGTGATTATCCCAACCAGGTGAACAACGTACTTGGCTTTCCGTTTATTTTCCGTGGAGCGCTGGATGCGCGGGCCACGACCATCAATACCGAGATGCAGATTGCGGCCGTGAATGCCCTGGCCCGAATGGCACATGAGCCGGTTCCCGACAGCGTGCTGGAAGCCTACGGCTTGAAGCAGTTGAGTTTCGGACGGGATTACATTATTCCCAAGCCGTTCGATCCGCGCCTGAAGGAGTTTGTGCCCCCGGCCGTGGCGCAGGCCGCCCGCGACAGCGGCGTGGCCCGTGAGCTGGTTTAGCCGGAAACCTCGCTGGCGAGCAGTTCCCTGACCCGGTTCACGGAGGCGCGCTGCATAGGCCGCCCGTCGACCGGACTCAGCGGCGGCTGGTGTGGCCCGTCCTGCACGAAGACCACCAGTTCGATTCGAGTGTCCCCGGCCAGGAAGCGCAGCACCGGGAGAGTGACAGTCTGGTCCGCTGAAAACTTGACCCGCCGTTCGCCCTGTTCATAGGGAATCTTGTGTTCCAGCAGAAACAGGTCCAGGTCTTCGGGTCGCAGTGCGAACACGTGCAGCACCACCGGTGAATGCACATCCGCGCTGCCATCAAGCACACTGCCGACCAGCCTGGGTTTGAAGTCGGCGAAAAACTCCATCGCCTGCAGGGCCTGGCTGCGTAGCTGCTGCAGTGCGGCTTGCTGGGCATCGGCGCGAAACAGGCGCTGGTATTCACGCAGGGCCTGGTCGATTTCGGTATTACTCGGCATGTTGCGGGTATCGACCGCTCCAAGGTGGAGGGCGGCCTTGCGCTTGGCGGCGTAGAAATCGCGACTGCCGGTCTCGGCCAGAATTTGCGCTGCAGCCTGGGCCAGACGCTGGCGCATTTGCAGATCCTTGGTGTGCTTGTGTCCCATGCTACCGACGCTCAGAAAAGGTCGCGGGTAATCGTATTGTCGTTATATGGATTGTCGCCGTTGCCGTCCTGCGGTGTGGTGGCACGTTTTTCCGGAATCTGATCTTCCAGAAAATATTCAAATATCGCATTGGGCGATCCGGTCGCAGCCAGATCGCCGGTTTCCGGATCGATCAATACCGATACGATTCCCGGTGGTTGTTCCAGCCGGGCCTCCGGCTGGCCTTGCAAAGCCTCGCGCATATATTTGATCCACATTGGCAGTGCGGCACGCGCGCCGGTTTCGTGATTGCCCAGCGGTTGTGGAGTGTCAAAACCGACCCATGCGGTGGTGACCACGTTGCGATTAAAGCCGGAGAACCAGGCGTCACGCTGGTCATTGGTGGTCCCGGTCTTGCCGGCCAGATCGTCACGGCCCAGGACCAGGGCACCGCGACCGGTCCCGTGTTTGACCACGTCACGCATCATGCTGTTCATCAGGAAAGTGGTCTGGGGGGTGAGTACCCGTGGAGCAATCGCCGGTTGCTGCGGCCCCTGCATCACCTGTGCCCACTCGGTGGGCGAGACGTCCTCGCGGGTGAAGCTGGGAACCCAGTCTGCCTCTTCCTGCGGGGCGGATTCTTTGGCCGTTTGCTCCTGGTCAGCCGTATCTTTCGAAGCTTCTTCGGTCTTACCCTCCTCGTCCTGTTTCAGGCATTCGGCACAGATCCGGGGCGAATGGTCGAGGTAGATGATGTTCTGGTCGGCGTCGCGTACCAAGGCGATCAGGTTGGGTTTGATCAGGTAACCACCGTTGGCAAACACGGTATAGCCACGGGCCAGCTCCATCGGCGTCAGGACGCCACTACCCAGCGCCAGGGAGAGATCCCGTGGCAGACTGCTGCT
>JASFNY010000258.1:0-3757 GCA_050116795.1 Thiohalophilus sp. | reverse complement strand
TATAGACGCGCATAACCTTATCAACACTATTACTGATGAATCAGGTCAGCTCAACCGGATCAAATATCCGTGCATACTCGGCAATCGCATAGCGGTCGGTCATACCGGCAATATAATCGGCAACGGCACGAGCACGGCCATCACGTCCGTGCATCTCTTCCATCGTATATATCCTGCGCTGGTGCTTGGGTTCCAGCAGCTTCGGATCTTCAAAGAATGCTCCAAACAGTGATTCGATGATTCTCTGCGCCTTGGTAGTCATGCGATGAACTCGATAATGGGAATAAAGATGGCCGCGTAAAAACTGTTTCAGGGCAAGGTTGGCGGCACGCATCTCGTCGCTGAAACTGATCAGGTTTTTGTCGTGCTGACGTACCGCCTGAATATTCGCAGGAGAGAGGGCTTCAATTGCAGACTGACTGGTTTCCACCAGATCCACGATCTGGCTGTTGATCACACGCCGGATAATTTCATGTATCAGCCGCCGACCCGTAAGGCCGTGGTATTTCTTTTTGACTTCCCGGTACTGGTCGTTGAATAGCCCGATCTCTTCAAGCTGCTCGAGAGTTATAAGACCGGAACGCAAACCATCGTCGACATCATGGTTGTTATAGGCAATTTCATCAGCCAGGTTTACCGCCTGTGCCTCCAGTGATGGCTGGGTTTTGTCTATAAAACGCCGGCCTACATCACCCAGCTCTTTCGCGTGCTTGAGTGAACAATGCTTGAGAATGCCCTCTCTTGCCTCAAAGGTCAGGTTAAGCCCTTCAAAGTCGGCATAACGTTGTTCAAGTTCATCTACGGTGCGCAACGACTGCAGATTGTGCTCAAAACCACCGTAGTCTTTCATACAGCCGTTAAGCGCGTCCTGTCCTGCGTGACCGAAAGGGGTATGCCCGAGATCGTGCGCCAGGGCAATGGTCTCGCTCAGATCTTCATTGATATTCAGGATCCGGGCAATGGATCGGCTGATTTGTGCGACTTCGATGGAATGAGTCAACCGGGTACGAAACATGTCGCCTTCATGGTTGACGAAGACCTGGGTCTTGTATTCCAGCCGACGAAACGCGGCGGAGTGGACAATGCGATCCCGATCCCGCTGGAACTCACTGCGGTAACTTGGCATTTCTTCCGGGACACGGCGCCCCAGACTGTTTTCTTCGGTTGCAGCGTAAGGCGCTAGACTTAACATAGATTTACCGTGATTACTCCGTGGCGCGATGGGCCTCGATGGTCTGACGCAACAGTTCCGGGTCGAATTCTGCTGTTACGAACGCCTCGCCCAGTGAGTTCAACAACACCAGATTAATCTTTCCTGCCCTGACTTTCTTATCCACCGCCATCAATTCCATAAACTTTTCGTATGTCATGGAATGGGGTGCACGGGTGGGCAGCTCAGCCTTATCAATCAGGTTTTCCACGCGAAGTACATCATCTTCACTCAGCCAGCCTTGACGCATGGAGAGGTCCGCGGCCATTAACATGCCGGTGCCCACAGCTTCACCGTGTAGCCAGTGACCATAACCGGCCCCTGTTTCGATTGCATGCGCAAATGTATGCCCCAGGTTCAGGAGTGCGCGAAGTCCGCTTTCCCTTTCGTCTTCTGCCACGACCTCAGCCTTGCAGCGACAAGAAGTTTCTATCGCACTGGCAGTGGCTTTCGGATCCCGTTGCAATAACTTGTCCATGTTCTGTTCGAGCCAGACAATAAAGTCGGGGTCCCGGATCAATCCATATTTTATAATTTCAGCCAATCCGGCACTGAGTTGACGATCATCCAGTGTTTTGAGTGTGTCGGTATCAATCACAACGCAACGTGGCTGATGAAAGGCACCGATCATGTTCTTGCCCTGCGGATGGTTGACCCCGGTCTTACCTCCGACAGATGAATCGACCTGGGCCAGCAGGGTGGTCGGTATCTGGATAAAATCAACGCCACGCTGATAACAGGCAGCGGCAAAACCGGTCATATCACCGATGACCCCTCCACCCAGCGCAACCAGTGTGCAGTGACGATCAAAATGTTGTACCAGAAGCTCGTCAAAAATCTGGTTCAGAACTTCCAGGTTTTTGTATTGCTCTCCATCGGGCAGGATTACATGACGTGGATCGTATTCTGAGAAGGCCTCGACCGCCTTGTCGAGGTATAGGGGAGCAATGGTTTCATTGGTCACGATCATGACCTGGGTGCCGGCAACATAGGGTTTGATCAGTTCTGCGTCGCCCAGTAATTGCTGGCCGATAAAGATCGGATAACTGCGTTCTCCGAGATCGACGTTGAGGGTAATCATATTGTCTGCCATTGCACCGATAACTATCAGATTATACAGGATAATCGCGTTACCGGGCGAGGGGCAACGATCTCACTTGAGTTTGCCGAGGATTATCTCTACGACGCTGCGAATGCTGCCCTGGCCTGTGGTCACGACCAGGTCTGCCAGTTCCAGATAAAGCGGTTCCCGCTCATCAAGCAATGAACTCAGTCGAGCGCGGGGATCGGCTGTTTGCAGCAACGGGCGGTTCTTGTCCTTGCGGGTACGTTCCAGTAACTGGTCAACACTGGCCTGCAAATATATTACCGTACCCCGCTGTTTAAGCTTCTGCCGGTTCTCTTCACGCAGTACCACGCCACCGCCGGTTGCCAGTACGATGTTCTCGCGTTTCGTAAGTTCATCAATGACGACGGCCTCACGTTCACGAAACCCATCCTCACCTTCCAGTTCGAAAATCAGGGGTATATTGACGCCGGTGCGCGCCTCGATCTCATGATCACTATCCAGGAAATTCTTGCCAAGGCTCTGGGCCAGCTGGCGACCAATGGTGGTTTTACCCGCCCCCATCAGGCCAATGAGGAATATATTGCCGGAGTCAGCCATGGGTGCTGCAAACCAGACCGACGCCGGTGATACCTTGCAGCATCACCGGCGCAAGTAACTAGATTTGCATATCTTCCTTGACGATCTTTGGTGTGACAAAGATCAACAGCTCATTTTTCTCATCCAATTCAGATCGGCTACGGAACAAGGCCCCAACGATCGGCAAATCAGCAAAGAAAGGTACCCGGTTAACGGTATTACTCTTGGTCTGTTCGTAGACCCCACCCAGTACCACTGTCTCACCGTTATTGACCAATACCTGGGTCGCAACACTTTGGGTATTGATGGGGGGTACACCCAGTACCAGGTTACCAAAATCAGGATTATCTTTGCTGACTTCCAGATCCATGATCACCCTGTCATCCGGTGTGATTTGGGGAGTGACTTTCAAACTCAGAACCGCCTTCTTGAATGAAACACTGGTGGCGCCGCTGGAGCTGGCTTCCTGATACGGTATTTCCTGTCCTGACTCAATCACCGCTTCCTGCTGGTTGGAAGTTATCACCCGTGGGCTGGAGATAATTTCCGATTCACCCTCGGCCTGGGCAGCAGATAACTCAAGCTCGATCAATGTACCAAATGGCAACTTGGCCAGCGCCAGACCAATACTGCCGGCAGCGCTGCTTGCGGCCGGAAGATTCACATTCCAGCGGCCAGGCGCTGTTATAGGGTCGCCGTTCAAAATATCATTCGTGCTAAACAGGTCACCGGAAACCGCAGCATTCTCACCTGAGTTATTCAGTCGTGCTTCTGGATGAATATCCCGACTCACCCCAAAACGCACCCCGAGCTCCTTGCTGAAATTGGTGCTGGCCAGCACGATACGAGATTCGATCAGAACCTGCCGAACAGGCACATCCAGTTCTTGTACAAGTGAGATG
>JASFNY010000257.1:0-3793 GCA_050116795.1 Thiohalophilus sp. | reverse complement strand
GATCGTGGTGACCGAAGGCATCCTGATCGGTATGAAACGTGGTCTTACCAAGTTGCAGGCATCCAATGCCATCGTCAAGCAAACCATGTGGCCCTTGCTGGGCGCGACCATTATTGCCATTACCGCGTTTGCCCCGATCGGACTCTCCAATGATTCTACCGGCGAGATGCTGGGTTCGCTTTACTATGTTCTGCTCATCTCCCTGTTGCTCAGCTGGTTTACCGCTATCTCCCTGACGCCGTTTTTCGCGGACATGCTGTTAAAGCAGGATAAACCCACTACCGAGGCTTTATCCGAAGAAGATGCCTACCAGGGACTGTTTTTCACTGTCTACAAACGCTTTCTTGATTTTTGCCTGAGACAGCGCATTATCACCGTCGCCGCCGCCGTGGCGCTGCTGGTTGCTTCCCTCATGGCGTTCCAGCAGGTCAAAGTGGTGTTTTTCCCCAGCATGACCACACCGATGTTCCTGGTCGATTACTGGCGACCACAGGGGACTGACATTCGCGAGACTTTCAAAGACATTCAGGCGCTGGAAGAATGGGTGTTGCAACAGGAACATGTCAAACAAGTCAGTTCCAACACCGGTAAAGGCGGTATCCGGTTTATGCTCACCTATGCCCCGGAAAAGATCTATCCAGGCTATGGACAGTTGATGGTTGAGGTCGATAACTTCAAGCAAATCGATGGGTTAATCAACAAAATCGATGCCCATATCCAGCAGCATTATCCCGCATCGAGGATCAAGTTCAAGAAATTCGAACTTGGCCCGGCCAAAGACGGCAAGATCGAGGTACGCGTCAGTGGCCCTGACCCTGATGTGTTGCGACAGATATCCGGCAAAATCAAGGCTATCTATGAGAAGGATACGGATGTCGCGATGGTCCGTGATGACTGGCAAGAACGGACCAAGGTCATTCGACCGATTTTTGCCGAAGCACAGGCACGTCGTGCAGGTATCAGCAAGGCCGACCTGGATAGTAACCTGCTGATGAGTTTCGGCGGTGAACCGATCGGGCTGTACCGCGATGGTACCAAGTTGTTGCCGATTATTGCGCGGCCACCCGCCAATGAACGGCTCAATGTCGATAGCCTTCCCAATTTGCAGATCTGGAGTCCGGCATTCTCTACCTATATTCCGATCGAACAGGTGATCAGGGAATTCAAGACAACCTGGGAGGATCCCATCATCGCCCGGCGGGATCGCAAGCGGACGTTAACCGTCCTGGTAGATCCTGTCGTTACCGGTAAGGTGACCGTAAACGAGATATTTGAACGCCATCGGCCCGAGGTCGAGGCCATCGCCTTGCCCGGGGGTTATCAAATGGAATGGGGCGGGGAATACGAGTCTTCCGGTGATGCGCAGAGTGCCCTTTTCGGTTCACTGATACTGGGCCTTGTTTTGATGTTCCTGATCACGGTGCAGTTGTTCAAGACCGTGCGCCAACCCCTGGCCATCTGGTCGATGGTTCCCCTGGCCATGGTCGGCGTCGGTTTCGGACTATATGTCACAGCCACACCGTTTACCTTTATAGCGCTGCTTGGCCTGATCAGCCTCATTGGTATGTTGCTCAAAAACGCCATCGTGCTGGTGGACCAGATCAACTATGAAAGCGGCGAAGGCAAGGAATTATACCCGGCGATTTTTGATTCGGCCGTGAGCCGCGTACGTCCAGTTTCAATGGCAGCCATTACGACAATTCTGGGCATGCTGCCGCTGTTGATGGACGCCTTTTTCCGTTCCATGGCGGTAACGATTATGTTTGGTCTGGGATTCGCAACTATATTGACCCTGATAGTTCTGCCGGTCATGTATGCACTGTTGTATAAAGCCCCGTATCGTCCCTTGACCGGTTCAACCCCCGAAACGAAATCGTGAATAACATGACAGGCCTGTTAAAACGCGTTTTCTACCAGGATGAGCCACAATACCTTGCATTTATGCTCTCCCTGGTTTTGTTGTTAGTGGGACAATCGGCCTTTGAACCGACCGGCCTGGTTGCAAGGCTCATTGATATCACCTTCCTGATTTTATTCATCACCACTTTTTTCGCCGTCTGGCACAACCTGTGGATGCTTATCCTGGTTGTGCTGCTGGGACTGCCGATGTTCGGATTTCGCGTCCTGGTTACGATTTTTGACGTTACACCGTTCACAACAGTCGGTTATGCATTCGGGGCGCTGTTCTTCGGTTTTATGTTTGTATCCATCATTTATCATATCCTGATGACGTCCAGGGTCACCAGGAATACGATCTATGGTGCGGTCGCCGCCTATTTGCTAATCGGCATCAGCTTCGCTTTTGTCTACGGTATTGTGCTGCAGTTTGAGCCAGACTCCATGGCAATCCCCGAGATACCGGGGATCGAAATGATTTCCTTGCGCGAGGCGTTCAACATTCTTACTTATTACAGTTTCACTTCGCTCACGACACTGGGGTTCGGTGACATCAGTCCCGTTCTGCCGCTGGTGAGGACCTTGTCGTATCTCGAAGCAGCACTGGGTCAGTTATACCTGACCATTCTGATCGCAAGACTGGTCGGGTTGCACATATCCGGTGGGCATTCGGGCTCAAAGTAAAAAGCCCTGAATGGAGTCACAACCTTCTTCCATATAATAAGGAAGAGGTCTTCAATAAAATCAACAGCAATAAAGCCAACAGGGTCTGACTCGATTGATTTAAAAGTCATAAGGGTGTTGGAAAATCGCCGGTTGAATAGTGGGCAAACCACGGTTTTCTGAATTGATAATTAAAGGGGGCAGACCCCTTTTCTATTAAATTTCTCGCTTATACCAACCAATTCATAACAAGCTTGACCATCTGTTTATCAGATAAACTTTCTGTCTTCAGTGACCGCCAGGTTGTAAACCGTAGACAGTGCCGCAAGCTTAACGATAGCTGCTTTTTGTCTTTTGCCGGGACTTTCCAGTTGGCCAGTAAATCGTCACGCATACTGTCAAAATACGCCTCGACCCTGCCCATGGGTTCTTGCAGGGCTTCAACCTCGTCAACATCCCGGTAAGCGCCCGTCCACATGCGTTCATTGGCCCGGTAATAGTCGTAAACCGCCAGAAGTGTCTTTTCAGTTTGCGCCCGGGGCTCCACCGGGTCACCGGCATCCGCCACCGATGGCGGGGGATGCATGCTTAGCCAGTGCGAAGTACAGGCTTCAAACAGGCCGGCATCGTCGGGGAAATGGCGATACACCGTAAGACGCTGCACTCCTGCCTCTTCGGCGATCGCCATGATCGAGGTTTTGGCCGGCCCCAGTTTCTCATGCAGTTTCACCGCCGCCTCAACGATCTGCTGGCGTGTTTCCCGGGCCTGTTCGGCCCGTGCCTTTTGCTGATATTTCCGTTTTTTCATTTAAATAAACATAGCTGTTTATTGAATTGTTGACAAGTGGCCGTTCCCGGACTAGCCTGTTTTCAGTAAACACAGCTGTATATCGAATATAAGCCTTTGCTTATTAACCCTTGGAGACATTCCATGACCATTACTAACCAGGATTCCGGCACCAACGTCCATGAAATTGCCGACGGCATATACCGCATTAATACCCCGGTCGTGTTTGAAAACGGCCTGGGTTTCTCGTTTAACCAGTACCTGATTGTTGACGAAACACCGTTGCTCTACCACACCGGGCCGCGCAAGATGTTCCCGCTGGTGCGCGAGGCTGTGGCCAGCATTATTCCCGTCGAAAGTCTGCGTTATATTGCTTTTTCACATGTTGAAGCGGATGAATGCGGCTCACTCAATGAATGGCTGGCCGAAGCCCCGGATGCGGTGCCG
>JASFNY010000256.1:0-3800 GCA_050116795.1 Thiohalophilus sp. | reverse complement strand
CAAAGCCTTCCAGCCGCTTGCGGATCCACCGCGGTATATCGGCACCGCACATTTCGGAGAAACGTGACAGCTGTTTGTAATTGGTGATGGGCATGATGCCCGGGATGATCGGCAAATCGATATTCATCCCTTCGCATTCGTCTATGAACCGGAAGTAGGCATCTGCATTGTAGAAATACTGGGTGATGGCACTGTCTGCGCCGGACTCCACCT
The DNA here is from genome assembly GCA_050116795.1 of Thiohalophilus sp. GTDB lineage: Bacteria > Pseudomonadota > Gammaproteobacteria > UBA6429 > Thiohalophilaceae > Thiohalophilus. The sequence goes on along the minus strand of JASFNY010000256.1, from coordinate 3,587 downwards.
TACGCTTGAAGTTTTTCAGATCATCCGAGGCGGAAGGCGCCTGGGGATGAATTTCCGGATAGGCAGCGACCTCGATAGAAAAGTGGTCACCCGTTTCCTGGCGAATGAACTCGACCAGTTCATTGGCATAGCGCAATTCACCCGGTCCACGCATGCCTGATGGCATATCACCACGCAGGGCTACAATTCGTTTGATACCGTTTTCCTTGTAGCTCTGCAGCAGATCACGCAGACCGTCTTTGGTGGTCCCGATACAGGACAGGTGCGGAGCAGCATCATCGCCGGATTTCTGGATCTCGACGACGGTATCGAATGTACCCTGCTGGGTACTGCCGCCAGCGCCAAAGGTCACCGAGTAATAAAGCGGATTCATGCCTTTGTTCAGGTTCTTGCGAACCTTGCGCAGTTTTTCCGCCGCTTCTTCAGACTTTGGCGGAAAAAACTCCACGCTGAATTCAGGAGTATATTGCTTTTGTGATTCCATAGGCTCCAGATAACGAGATAAAAAAAGACGGAGACGAAGTCGGTTAAAGCAACTTCGTCATCCGTCCCCGGTCTCGTTCCTTATTGATTAGTAACGATAATGGTCGGCTTTGTACGGACCTTCAACCGGTACACCGATGTAGTCGGCCTGCTCCTGGGACAGCTTGGTCAGCTTGGCGCCGATCTTGCCAAGATGCAGGGCAGCAACTTCTTCGTCCAGTTTCTTCGGCAGGATGTATACGCCAACCGGGTAGTCTTCCGGTTTGGTGAACATCTCGATCTGCGCGACGACCTGGTTGGTGAAGGAGTTGGACATCACGAAGCTCGGATGACCGGTACCGCAACCCAGATTGACCAGTCGCCCTTCGGCCAGCAGGGTAATACGCTTGCCATCGGGGAAGACGATCTGATCGACCTGAGGCTTTACGTTGATCCATTCGTACTTGCGCAGGCTTTCGACCTGGATTTCATTATCGAAGTGGCCGATGTTGCAGACGATAGCCTGGTCTTTCATGGCAGCCATATGGTCGTGGGTGATGATGTCCTTGTTACCAGTGGTAGTGACAAAGATGTCAGCCACACCAACGGCATCTTCAAGGGTTACAACTCGATAGCCTTCCATCGCCGCCTGCAGGGCACAAATCGGGTCGATTTCAGTTACCCAGACATTGGCACCCAGGCCACGCAGGGATTGTGCGGAACCTTTGCCCACGTCACCATAACCACAGACGACGGCAACCTTGCCGGCAATCATTACGTCGGTGGCACGCTTGATGGAATCCACCAGCGATTCACGGCAGCCATACAGGTTATCGAACTTGGACTTGGTGACCGAGTCATTGACATTCATGCCCGGGAACAGCAGTTCGCCCTTGCTGTGCATCTGGTAAAGGCGATGGACACCGGTAGTGGTTTCTTCGGTGACACCCTTGATGGACTCGGCCATCTTGGTCCACATGCCCTTGTTCTTTTCGAAGTTGCGCTTGAGCACTCCCAGAACGGAACGGAACTCTTCGTTGGTTTCCTTCGCGGGGTCTGGAACCGCACCGGCTTTTTCGTATTCCACGCCCTTGTGGACCAGCAGGGTGGCATCGCCACCGTCGTCCAGGATCATGTTCGGCATCTGACCATCAGGCCATGTGAGTACCTGTTCGGTACACCACCAGTACTCTTCCAGGGTTTCGCCCTTCCAGGCGTAAACCGGAATACCCCTGGCGGCAATAGCGGCAGCGGCATGGTCCTGGGTCGAGAAAATGTTGCAGGAAGCCCAACGGACTTCGGCACCCAGTTCTACCAGGGTTTCGATCAGGACGGCGGTCTGGATGGTCATGTGCAGAGAACCGGTAATACGCGCGCCCTTGAGCGGCTTTTCCTTGCCGTATTTTTCGCGCAGTGCCATCAGACCGGGCATTTCGGTCTCGGCGATATCCATTTCTTTCCGGCCCCATTCGGCGAGGCCAATGTCCGCGACTTTGAAGTCATTAAAGTCTTTAGGAACAGCGTTCATGTTGTAGCTCCGTATATTATTACGGTGAGCGCCGTTGTTTATTTAGACTGGGTGGTCTGAGCCTGACCTCGCGGTAAATCCCGTTGGATTGACCGTTGTGGCTGCAGCGCTCCTCAGTTCCCCAGTGTGTTCTTGCAGTGCTGATTGGGTTTGTTTAGCTCAAATCAGTATTTTATCAAATACCTGCAGCTTTCTTCAGTTCTTCTGCCTTGTCGGTCTTCTCCCATGGCAGGTCCAGGTCTTCGCGACCGAAGTGGCCGTAGGCGGCCGTGCCCGCGTAGATCGGTTGCAGCAGGTTCAGCATCTTGACCAGGCCGCCGGCACGCAGATCAAAGTGTTCGCGAACCAGCTCTTCGATACGCTCTTCGGAGACCTTGCCGGTACCGAAGGTGTCAACCGAGATGGAAGTCGGGGCGGCGACACCGATGGCGTAGGAAATCTGGATTTCACAACGCTCGGCCAGGCCGGAGGCCACGATGTTCTTGGCCACGTAACGACCCGCGTAAGCAGCGGAACGGTCCACCTTGGACGGGTCTTTACCCGAGAAGGCGCCACCACCATGACGACCCATGCCACCATAGGTATCAACGATGATTTTACGGCCGGTCAGGCCACAGTCACCTACCGGACCACCGATAACAAAACGGCCGGTCGGATTGATATGGAACTTGGTGTCCTTGGTAATCCAGCCTTCAGGCAGTACCGGCTTGATGATTTCATCCATCACGGCATCTTTCAGGGTGGTCTGATCAATTTCCGGGTTGTGCTGAGTCGACAGAACCACGGCGTCGGCGCCTACCGGCTTGCCCTTCTCATAACGGAAGCTGACCTGGCTCTTGGCGTCCGGACGCAACCACGGCAGGGTGCCGTTCTTGCGCACTTCTGCCTGACGGCGTACCAGGCGGTGGGCATAGGTAATTGGAGCCGGCATCAGGACGTCGGTTTCGTTTGCGGCATAGCCGAACATCAGGCCCTGGTCACCAGCACCCTGTTCCTTGTCATCGCCTTCATCAACGCCCATGGCGATGTCCGGCGACTGCTTGTCCAGTGCGACCATGACCGCGCAGGTTTCCCAGTCAAAGCCCATTTCAGAACTGTTATAGCCGATTTCCTTGATGCGTTCGCGCACGATGGTCGGCATATCGATCTGTGCGGTCGTGGTGATTTCACCCGAGAGAATCACCATGCCGGTGTTGATCATGGTTTCACAGGCGACACGAGATTTGGGATCCTGCTCAAGCAGTGCATCGAGAATGGAGTCGGATATTTGGTCCGCCACCTTGTCCGGGTGACCCTCAGATACCGATTCAGAGGTAAAAGTATATTTCTCAGCCATTAAGTCCTCTCTTGCTTTTACTATTCTGTAATTTTCTTGGCCGTTATAGTTTGGCACAACGTCGCCAAATACGGCATGGAAATTCGTATGTTACAGCTTAAATATTTGCTGACACTTTCGTGATAAACGAAAGCTAGGGCGGGTTAGTCTGGATTTATGCAACCCTGATTAGTAATCATTAATATAATGCCAGAAATCGACTTAAGATTAAAGGCCAGCACCCCTATTAAACTGGGCGTATTAACATCGATTAATGATTGT
>JASFNY010000255.1:0-3805 GCA_050116795.1 Thiohalophilus sp. | reverse complement strand
CACTTTAATACCGGCTTGCTGGATACTCTCTATTGTTAATAAAGCATGATTGAGGCAACCGAGCCGCATTCCGACCACCAGCACAACCGGCAGATCCAGCAGAACCGGTAAATCGGACACCGAGAGAGTGTCACTCAACGGCACCCGCCAGCCACCCACCCCCTCGACGATTACCTGATCCGACTGCTGTTGCAGACGGGAAAAACTACCGCGAATCAGTTCCGCCTCGATGACCTTCCCGGCCTGGATTGCTGCCAGGTGCGGTGCAATCGGTGGCTCGAAGACATAGGGATTGACCCATTCATATGGCAAATCACGATCTGATTGTTGCTGTAACTGAAGGGCATCGTCGTTCACCAGTTCGCCGTTACGGTATTCGCCACCGCTGGCCACCGGTTTCATGCCGGCCACGCTCAGGCCGCGCTGTTGTAGTGCGATCATCAACAACCGGCTGCAGAAAGTCTTGCCAATCTCGGTATCTGTACCGGTAACGAAGACGCCGCGTGCTTCAGTCATACCGTTCATCGACCCATAAAGTTGACGGGCACTTCTGCAGGGGTGGCGCATGCCGTGCCATCTTTTTCCATCGCCCAGGCATGACCATAGAGCACTTCGTAACTCACTGGCAGCCTCTGTTCGATACGATACTGTTCATAGGCGTCGGCCACTGCCTGCATTCGGCGACGGCCCATCAATCCGCGACCACGTCCCTGAGTGACATTGTGTGCACCGATTTGCTTGAGATCTCGCATGATAGAAAACACGTCTTCATAGGTGACCGTCAGCATCTCCATATCCATGACCGGATCACCAAAACCGTTTCGCAACAGGGCATCACCGATATCATGCATATCGATAAACCGGTTGGTATGGGAATAGTCATCCACTTGTTCAAAGCAGTCGCGTAACTCGTGCAGGGTAGCCGGTCCGAAAGTGGTGAACATCAACAGGCCATCCGGTTTCAGGATCCGGCGCATTTCGGCAAAGGCCTTGTCCAGATCCACACACCATTGAATCGCCAGGCTGGAGAAAATCATATCGACACTGGCATCAGCCAGGGGTAATTGTTCGGCATCTCCTGACAGGTAGCGAAACCGACCGCGCAGCCGCTGCCAAATACTCGGTTTCTGTCGCGCCGCTACCAGCATATTGGTCGACACGTCCAGCGCAATGATCTCACAACCCGGATAACGGCGTGCCAGTGGCGACAGGGTGTAACCGGTGCCACAACCGAGATCCAGCAAGCGATCCGGGATCGGTTTGATGTAATCGAGTCGCTCAAGCATACGATCTGCCACTTCCCTCTGCAGTACTGCAGCCTGGTCGTAGCTGTTTGCCGCCCGCTCGAAGGCAAGTCGTGCCTGACGCTTGTCGATCAGTTGATTATCATTCTGTTGCATCTAGAAACATCATTAACTGTTTTAAAAATTGATCCCTGTGCGAAACAAATGGTGCATGCCCCGCACCCTCGATGACCACCGAACGGCTGTTGCCAAACAATGCCGCCTGGTCAGCCGCGCTTTTCCGGGGTACCAGCATGTCATGTTCGCCGAACACCTGCAGTACTGGTAATGTATTCAGTTCATGCAACCGTGATCGCAGATCGGCCTGTTGCAAAATTGCCAGCCCGCTATGCAGGGCAGACGGGTCAAGTACTGCATTATCCAGTACCTGGCGTCGCAAACGGCGCAGCGATTCTCTGGCCTCATCACTGCCCTTGACCTGCAAAGCCAGAAAACGATGCAAAGTCGCCTCCTGGTCCTCGGCAAGTTGATCGGCAAACATTCCCAGCACATCGGGCGACATGGCATGTGGCCAGTCATCAGCCCGGACGAAACGCGGCGTAGTGGCTACCAGCACCAGCGCACGAATCATCGCTGGTTGTTGCAGCGCAATCTGCATGGCAGCCAGCCCTCCCAGTGACCAGCCCAGCCAGAAAGCTGGACCTTGCAACCGGCTCGTTAGACTCTGCCGAATCATTTGCGCCAACAAGAGAAGATCAAAATCACCGACTGTCGACTGGCTGCGTCCGTGCCCGGGCAAGTCCACCTGATGTATCCGGTACTTTTCCTGCAAGGGTTGCAGTAGATCGTGCCAGATACCACTGTGCATTCCCCAGCCGTGTAAAAGAACCAGATCAGCACCTTCTCCAACACTGGTTACTGACAACGGTGTGGCGTCGTTTGCCTCGTCCGCTTTCAATGCACCGCCTCGATAATACTCAACAGTCGATCGACATCATCTTCATCGTGCGCGGCAGAGAAAGTGATACGCAAACGCGCGGTCCCCTGCGGTACGGTGGGCGGACGGATCGCGCTGATCAGGACCCCTTCTTCTCTTAGTCGGGCGCTGAGCGCCACGGCCTGTTCTGTATCACCCACGATCCAGGGTTGAATCGGTGTGGATGACTCGCCCAGCTGCAAACCGAGTTGTCCCGCAGCGCTACGAAACCGCTCAATTAGCACCTGCAATTTTTCCCTTCGCCAGTCATCCTCGATGACCCGCTTCAGGCTGGCACGGGTGGCCTCGGCTACCGCCGCCGGCAGGGCGGTCGTATAGATATAACTGCGGGCCTGCTGGATCAGGGTTTCGATCAGAACCTCTTCACCGGCGACAAAAGCACCAAACGTACCGAACCCTTTCCCAAGGGTCCCAACCAGGATTGGCACCGAACTGCTATCCAGTCCATGCCATCCCAGCGAACCGCGGCCATGACGCCCGATAACACCGAGCCCGTGGGCATCATCCACCATCAACCATGCACCGTGCTGTTCCGCAACCTGCGCCAATTCCGGCAATGGTGCGATATCCCCATCCATGCTGAACACCCCGTCGGTGGCGATCAATTTTGTTTCGGCGTTACTGTTTTGCAGCAAATGCTGCAGCTGTTCGCTGTCGGCATGCCGGTAACGATGTAACGAAGCACGTGCGAGATGCGCGGCGTCGATCAATGACGCATGATTTATACGATCCTCGAACACGTCATCACGACGACCCAGCAGCGCGCTGATCACCCCGAGGTTGGCCATATAACCGGTGGAGAACAACAGCGCACGCGGCCGCCCGACAAACTCGGCCAGTTCTTCTTCAAGCTGGTGATGGGGGCGTTGATGGCCACTGACCAGGTGTGCCGCACCGCTACCGACACCATACTCATCCACCGCCTGTTTGAATGCCTGTTTCAGTTCAGGATGATTGGCCAGGCCCAGATAATCATTGCTGCAGAAATTGAGATATTCCTGCCCGTCGATGTTAATCCGCGGGCCCTGCGGACCTTCCAGCACCTGGCGCGAACGATACAACTGCTGCGCCTGGCGTTCTTCCAGAGATTCCCGTAACTTCTTATAGCTGGCCATAGAAATAAAGAGATCAACGCAGAGGCGCAAAGGCGCAATGGTCGCGAAGAATAAAATTAAGTGACTCGTATGCTATCAATATCGCTTTCATTTTCTGTCGTATCTTTTCACTCCGCAGGTAGTCAAACAGAACCTCGTTCAACGTTATTGATGCCTGACAACTCGATTCATATAGACCAATTAAATTATCAAGCCTCTGCGTTCTCCGCGCCTTTGCGCCTCTGCGTTAAAAAGTTTTTTCAAACCGCCTGAATGCCGAGCTTGTTGAACAGCAGCTGATCGTGGTCGGCCCCGGGGTTCGGGGTGGTCAGCAGTTTTTCGCCGTAGAACACCGAGTTGGCCCCGGCCAGAAAACAGAGCGCCTGCATCTCGTCGGACATCTCTTCGCGTCCGGCCGACAGGCGAACGTAGGAGCGGGGCATCAAAATGCGAGCCACCGCGATGCTACG
>JASFNY010000254.1:0-3812 GCA_050116795.1 Thiohalophilus sp. | reverse complement strand
TATCCAGGTAGAGCGTGATCGTCTGGCCAAGTATGGTCGTCCGATGCTCGGCGCTACCATCAAGCCGAAGCTGGGTCTGTCTGCCAAGAACTATGGTCGCGCGGTATACGAATGTCTGCGTGGCGGTCTGGACATGACCAAGGATGATGAAAACGTAAACTCACAGCCGTTCATGCGCTGGCGCGATCGTTTCGAATTCGTCGGTGAAGCGATTCAGAAAGCGGAACAGGAAACCGGTGAACGCAAGGGTCATTACCTGAACGTAACTGCTTCTACACCTGAAGAAATGTACAAGCGTGCCGAGTTTGCCAAGGAAGTTGGTTCGCCAATCATGATGCATGACTTCCTGACCGGTGGCTTTACCGCCAATACCGGCCTGGCTAACTGGTGTCGTGAAAACGGCATGCTGCTGCACATTCACCGTGCGATGCATGCAGTAATCGACCGTCATCCGAAACATGGTATCCACTTCCGTGTACTGGCCAAGTGTCTGCGCCTGTCAGGTGGTGATCACCTGCATACAGGTACTGTCGTAGGTAAGCTGGAAGGCGACCGTAACTCAACTCTCGGCTTTGTTGACCAGCTGCGCGAATCTTTCGTTCCCGAAGATCGCTCACGCGGTGTGTTCTTCGACCAGGACTGGGGTTCACTGCCGGGCGTCTTCGCTGTTGCTTCCGGTGGTATCCACGTATGGCACATGCCTGCACTGGTCACCATCTTCGGTGATGATTCCATGCTGCAGTTCGGTGGCGGTACACAGGGTCATCCATGGGGTAACGCTGCAGGTGCTGCTGCAAACCGTGTTGCACTCGAAGCATCTGTTAAGGCTCGTAACGAAGGTCGAATCATCGAGAAAGAAGCTCGTGACATTCTCACCGAAGCCGCTCGCACCAGTCCTGAACTGGCGATAGCAATGGAGACCTGGAAAGAAATCAAGTTCGAGTTCGAAACCGTGGACAAGCTGGACGTGGGTTAAGCCCCGTCCTGACACGGCGAATTTCAAACGAATGCAAACGAGGTAAATGACAATGGCAAGCATGTATGAAACGGGTGACTTCCAGACCGCCCAGACACTCGAAACCTTCGGCTTTCTGCCCAAGCTGACTGCCGATGAGATCCAGGCACAGATTGCCTACATCCTGGCAAATGGCTGGGCACCGGCGATTGAACACGAGCATCCCAGCGGTGCCATGAATCACTACTGGACCATGTGGAAGCTGCCGTTCTTCGGTGAAACCAGTCTGCAGCACGTCCTTGACGAACTGGAAGCCTGTCACCGCGCTTATCCGGATCACCATGTCCGTCTGCTCGGCTATGACAGCTATTCCCAGACTCAGGGCCATGCCTTCGTGGTCTTTGAAGGACGCAGATAAGCAAAGCGCAACGGGTTGCCCGTGAATTTCGGGCAACCTGAAGAATAATCAGTATCGATGTGACGGGGTTTACGATGGCACAGACTGCACAGATCAACAGCAACACAGCACGCGCTGCCTCACTGGCTCGGCGCCAGGCCATGTCGTCCAAGGGCAAGGCCGCGCTGAAGGATACCGACCGTACCCGTAGCGCGCCTGGCAATACGGCAACGCAAGCTACAGGTGCTGCACCGACCCAGGCTGATGCAAAGGCCAAGGGCGATTGCGGTTGTGGTTGTAACGGCGAGAAGCGTGCCAACGCGACGCCAAGCACCGATACACAGGCTCAAACTACCGGCAGGATGCGGGCAACAATGAGTGTACGGCCGCAAAACATCAGCATGAACAGCAGTCGTGCAGCTTCGCTGGCACGTCGCAAGGCCATGTCCGAACGTGGCAAGGCCGGCCTGAATGGCAGCAGCATGAGCGAAGCACAAACTGCGCGTGCGGCCAACCCGAAGCTGAGCGGTCGCGAACTGGCCAAGAAGGTGCGTGCCGATCGTTGCCGTAACGGCAACACCGGTAAGAAGAAAGCCGAGCCCGCAGGTCGCGTGCGTCCCAAGGGCAATGCTGAAACCGGTGCGGCAAGTGATGCTCCCTGGAAAGTTGGCGAAAGCCAGACCGGGCACGGCCAGAAATTGACCGGCAGTATCGTGGGCCGCAGTTCACGGGTAACCGGTAATGAACCGGGTACCTGCAAGATCATCACCGGCGTGGAATACATCGGTGCTGATCAAACCCAGATGTTCTGCAGCAATGGCAGCTACACAGGTCCGTCCAAGGTCGGTATCAGCAAGACCCTGCGTGGTGGCACGACAACCGGCACCATGGTGGGTCGCAGTTCGCGGGTGACCGGTGATGAACCGGGCAGTTGCCGCAACGTTACCGGCGATGATTATGTCGGCCAGGAACAGTACCAGGGTTTTTGTGGCAAGACCCCGAGCCCGAAAGATCAAAAAGTGGGCATTACCAATACGTTCCGGGGCAAAGGCGTTTCCGGCACGTTGACTGGCCGCTCATCAAAAGTGACTGGTGATGAATCAGGAACCTGCAAGTCGGTTACCGGTACGCCTTATGCGGGACTGGATCAGTACGACAAGTACTGCGATGCGAAAGAGGCAAACCTGGCAGCAGCCCGCTATCCGCAACGACGCGGTACGCCCGGATCGGTCATGACCGGGATTCAGCCGGGTATCAATGGTCATCTGACCGGTACCGGCAAGGGTGCTTGCGAACCGCTGACCGGAACACCTTATGTTGGTGCCGATCAGTTTGCCGAAGCCTGTCCCTCGACACCGGCGGAACCGGGCAGTCCCGATTTTCCGCAGCAACTCGGAGATGCTCCCTGGGGCAAGTTCAGTGTTGATAGTCCTGTGCATGCCAGCCAGGGCAACGAACGCCAGGGAGTGACCGGCAGTCGTTATGAACAGAGCAACAAGATAACCGGTCCGTTCGGCATGGCAGGTGGCAAGGTGACCGGTACCGAGGAAGCCCGTTTTGGTAATGGCAATGGTGCACCGGCTGTACCTGCACCGATACCGGCAACAGCCGAACAGATTCAGGGCCGCGCGAAGCCACGCATTAGCGGTGAAGGCATCGATGTTGGTCTGAAGATCACCGGTGATGACTGGGATCGCGGTGACCGGGTAACCGGTACCGAAGGCATGACTGCGACAAAACGTAACCCGACCCGTCAGGGGCGGGCCATCGGTGCCATGCAGATGAAACTGGAAACCAAGCGTAATGAAGATATCCCGGAACCGGTAAGCCCGGTAACCGGCGGCAGCGGTAATACAGAAAAAGGTTCTCTTGTGACCTATTCAGGAGGCGCCCGGGGTTAATCCCGGAGTGAAGCAATCGATATGTTGAGTTCACGTCGCAAACAAACCCGTTTGAACAGCTGGTCGCAGCCTGCGCCGGCTGGTCGTCCGGGTGCCCGTGGCACCGGGGTTGCTCCCCGTGTGCAGGGCGAGACGCGTGCGCCTCTCATGTCGGTTAAATCCGGACAGCATCCTCTGAGCAATGCCACCGAGAATGCGCAGTTGTTCGATTACGAACAGCGAACCAAGTCGGCATTTGACGCGATTGTGCCGACGCTCAAGCAGATTTCAGGTCTGCAGCATGAGCCGGACTTTGAACGCCGTGCCCAGGCTGTGGCCCAAGAGGAACTCGGCTATCAATTGCCAGAAGAAATTCTGGCTGATGCCTGGGTAACTCAACTGGATATGCGCCGGCTGTTTGCCTGGTGTGTATTCCAGACTTACCAACGATTTTGTGATGACTTTTTTGCAAACGGTCTCCTAAGTCGTCTGGAAACGGACTTCCAGACTTTTTTAATCGACTGCGGCTTTCACACACTGGATATATCACCGTGTGCAGATGGTCGCCTGGCGCACGTGA
>JASFNY010000253.1:0-3817 GCA_050116795.1 Thiohalophilus sp. | reverse complement strand
AACAGACCGTGCGCGAGACCCTTCCAGAAGGCTTCCAGCGTAGTGAATTTCTGCTGGAACATGGTGCGATCGATATGATTATTGATCGACGTGAAATGCGGGATCGAATCGCCAATCTGCTGGCGATGTTGACCCGGCGTCCTTCCCTCTAATTTTTCTACGACGACCTGCGGGTGACAGGACCCACCGGCAGGTAACGGCTATCCCAGGCCCCTACGGGACAAATTTTCTGTGCGTTTTTCGACTCTGGATCAATGGCTGCGCTGGCAGGAAACCCTGCACCCCAGCGAGATCGAGTTGGGGCTGGAGCGGGTCAGCCGGGTTTATTCAGCGCTCTGTCCCGAAGCCTTGCCGTTTACCGTTGTCACTGTAGCCGGTACCAACGGCAAGGGCTCAAGTATCGCTGCGCTGGAAGCCGTTTTGCTGGCGGCCGGTTACCACGTCGGGACCTATACCTCTCCCCATCTGTTGCGCTACAACGAACGCGTTCGTCTGGACGGGGTGGAAATCGACGATCAGTCCCTGATCAACGCTTTTGAACAGGTTGACCAGGCCCGTGGTGAGACCAGCCTGACCTATTTCGAATTCGGGACCCTTGCCGCGCTGCGCATTTTCGCCGACCGACAGCCGCAGATCGTGCTGCTGGAGGTGGGTCTGGGCGGTCGGCTGGATGCGGTCAACATCATCGATCCCGACGTGGCTTTGATCACCGCGATAGGACTCGATCACACGGCATGGCTGGGTACGGACCGGGAAACGATCGCGACCGAGAAGGCCGGGATCATGCGGGCGGGACGGCCAGTAGTCTGCAGTGATCCAAAACCGCCAGCCGCCATTGCCGGGCGCGCCAGGGCGCTTGGCGCGACCCTCTTCCAGCTGGGGCGAGACTACGCTTTTCGGCATCACCCTGAAGGCTGGGATTGGTGGCGGCTGGTCGAGCCAAGGCAGGAATACCGGGACCTGCCGCGGCCGGGTCCCGGAGGGGAATATCAGTACCGTAATCTGGCCGGCGTCCTGATGGTGCTCTCCCTGCTACAGGAGCAATTTCCACTGACCCGTGAACAGTTGTTCACCGGGCTCAAGGGCTGGCACCTGCCGGGCCGTCTGCAGCAGCTACCGGGCGAGGTGCCAATACTGCTGGATGTGGCACATAACCCGGATGGCGTGGCCGAACTGGCCCGCGCGCTGGCGGGAGAACCGGTAACAGGTCGCTCCTGGGCCATTGTCGGGATGATGGCCGATAAAGACATTCATGCCGCGCTGGCACCGCTGTTGCCGCTGGTCGCAGGCTGGATTGCCGTGGACCTGAAGGTGCCGCGTGCGGCTTCCTCGCAGCGGATCGCGGCCATATTGCGGGAGCTGGGGGCAACCACTGTAAGCGAGGCCGGAGCGGTGGGAGAGGCCCTGGCCCTTGCCCGGGAGTGGGCCTCGAAAGGTGACCGAATCGTGGTGTTCGGATCCTTTTATACGGTGGCGGAGGTGTTGTCCCAGCCTCTATAATACGCCCTTGTTTTCAAGTGCCCTACACGGGAGCGTCGTGGACGAAAACCATCTCAAGCAACGTATTGTCGGCGCCATCGTCCTGGTTGCTCTGGCTGTCATCTTCATACCCATGTTGCTCAGCGGCGATCGGGACGGGGACATGCCAATTCTCGACTCCAATATTCCGCCCAAACCCGGGAACGTCGAACAGCTCAAAACCCTGGAGCTGTCACCTGACAGACCTGTGCCTGAGATGAAAACACCGGATCGGACTCCCGTGGATGAAAAAACTCCGCAGGCCGAAACCGACCAAGCCGCTCCGGAAAAAACTGCGCCGGCAGCGTCCCAGGACACTGGTACGAGCGATTCTTCCGCAACTCCCCCGTCTTCCGAATCCCGGGACAGCAAGGCCTGGGCCGTTCAGGTCGGGAGTTTCAGCAAACAGAGCAATGCCCTGGGATTGCGCGACAAGTTACGCGCGAAAGGATACCGGGCATTTGTCGAAAAGGTATCGACCGATAAGGGCGATGTGTATCGCGTACGCGTTGGTCCGGAAGTACATCGCAGCCAGGCCGAAGAGTTGAAAAAAGATTTGCAGGCGAAACTCAAGCTCAATGGCCTGGTGGTCGCTCACCCATGACAGGACCTGAAGCGGGGTACGCGGCGGGCTGATGCTGGGAGTCGATTACGCGATACTGGGAATCCTGGTGATTTCCACCTTCATCAGCCTGTTGCGAGGATTTGTCCGCGAAGCATTGTCGTTGGCAGGCTGGATCCTGGCATTCTGGGTGTCACTGACATTTGCTACCGGGCTGGCCAGCCTGTTGCGTAACAGCATCGAGGATCCGACAGGCCGGCTGATCGCCGCGTTTGTCGGACTGTTTGTGCTCTCCCTGATCGTTTCGGGGGTGGTGAATTTTTTTGCGGTCAAGCTGGTGCAGCGCACCGGGCTGACCAGGATGGATCGGTTCATGGGACTGTTGTTCGGGTTCGCGCGGGGTATTCTTATCGTGTCGATCCTGGTGTTGATGGCCGGGTTGACCACTCTGCCCAGAGAACCATGGTGGAATGACTCGTTTTTCCTGTTTCGTTTTCAGGCGATTGCCGAGGGAATCAAGACCCTGTTGCCTGATAACGTGGCAGAAAGTTTCCGGTTTGATTGAACCGAACTGGAACTATACTTTGATTATGCAAGCAATTGCATTACACACAGAAGGGTAGCGTAGCATGTGCGGAATTATTGGCATCGTGGCAAAGCAGGCTGTCAACCAGGCCCTGTATGACGGGCTGACGGTGTTACAGCACAGGGGTCAGGACGCGGCCGGTATTCTGACCTGCGAAGGCGATCGAATGTACATGCGCAAGGACAATGGCCTGGTACGTGATGTATTTCATACCCGGCACATGCTGCGCTTGCCGGGAAACATGGGCATCGGGCATGTCCGCTATCCGACGGCCGGCTGTTTTACCTCTGCCGAAGCGCAACCGTTTTATGTCAACTCACCTTTTGGAATAGCGCTGGCCCATAACGGCAACCTGACCAACGCGGGCGAGCTAAAACGCGATCTGTTCATTTCCGACCGGCGACATATCAATACCAACTCCGATTCGGAAATCCTGCTCAACGTGTTTGCCCATGAGCTGCAAAACCAGGGTTCGCTTGATTTGAGCCCGGACGATATTTTTGCCGCGGTTAGTGCCGTACACCGGCGTTGCCAGGGTGCCTATGCGGTAGTGGGAATGATTACCGGTAGGGGTATTTTTGCCTTTCGTGATCCTTACGGTATTCGGCCTGTTGCATTCGGCAAGCGCCACACTGACAAAGGTACCGAGTACATGGTGGCCTCTGAAAGTGTCGCGATCGATGCGCTGGGTTACGAACTGGTACGTGATATCGAACCTGGTGAGGCGATCTATATTGATGCGGAAGGCAATCTGCATAGCCATCAGTGTGCCGATAACCCCCAACTGAGTCCCTGTATTTTCGAACATGTCTATTTTGCCCGACCCGATTCAATTATTGATGGGGTATCTGTTTACAAGGCGCGCCTGCGCATGGGCGATTACCTGGCGCGCAAGATTATGCGCGAGTGGCCGGATAACGATATCGACGTGGTATTGCCAATCCCCGATACCAGCCGCACCTCGGCCCTGCAGCTTTCTTACACGCTGGGAGTCAAGTACAGCGAAGGCTTCATCAAGAACCGCTATATCGGGCGGACCTTCATCATGCCGGGACAGAAGCAACGCAAGAAATCTGTTCGCCAGAAGCTTAACGCCATTGAACTTGAGTTTCGTGGTAAAAACGTGTTGCTGGTGGATGATTCGATTGTGC
>JASFNY010000252.1:0-3857 GCA_050116795.1 Thiohalophilus sp. | reverse complement strand
GGTGAGTAAAATATTCGCACTATGATCGAATCTGCGAACAACTTGGCACAAAAATGGCCTGATACAGGTTATCGTCTTTGAGTTGAAGGTCGAATAATTCCGGCCAGTACACCGCCGACTGTTGTCAGCCAACCCGCGCAGGAGTCCTTCATTGCATTCACAATATTTAACAAAAACAATAACTTGGAGTTCTTCTGGTTATTTTGCCTCGACGTTGCTGACTTCTTGGCGGTAAATTGCGCTTGACACATGGCGTCGACTGAATTAATACTTCAACATCAATAACTTACAATTACTAATTCAGGCTGTTTCATAGTAGTACAAATGACGTTTTAAGGTTTAACACTCAAGCGGTGGCCGCAAGCGTCGATACACTCTGAAGAACTTGGATATACTCAATAACTACCTGATTCTTCTACTGGACCTGAGAATATGGCTACGCCCGGCGTACAGATGCAATTGAGCGGTCTTGCTCGCAAATTGGTGCAGGATGGCATCCTGTCGGATGCTGATGCGCAAAAGGCCTCCAGTGAATCTCTGAAACAGAAAGTGCTGTTTGTCAGCTACCTGGTCCAGAACAAGATGGCCGACTCGAGGAAGATCGCCCAGGCGGCTTCCGATGAATTCGGGGTACCGGTTCTTGATATCGACATGGTGGAAATCGAACCGGATACCATCAAGCTGGTCAAGGAAGATCTGGTCCGCAAACACCATACCCTGCCCCTGTTTCGACGGGGAAACCGACTGTTTGTCGCCGTTTCCGATCCGACCAATCTGCCTGCCCTGGACGAAATCAAGTTCCATGTGGGCATGACCACAGAGCCGATCCTGGTGCAGGACGACAAGCTCACCCGGGCCATCGATCGCGCCATGGCAGCGGCAGACACCAGTCTGTCTGAACTGGCAGGTGATTCTGACCTGGATGACGTGGAATTCAGCGACGACGATGCTGCCGGCGGTCCCGATGTTAGCGAATCGGAAGCCGATGACACGCCGGTCGTGCGTTTCGTGAACAAGGTGTTGCTCGACGCTATCAATAAGGGGGCGTCAGATATTCATTTCGAACCTTATGAAAAGAGCTTTCGCGTTCGCTTCCGCCAGGACGGGGTGCTAAAGGAAGTCGCCTCGCCGCCGGTCGGCATGGCGCCGCGTATCGCCGCACGTCTCAAAGTCATGTCCCGCCTGGATATTTCCGAACGACGAGTTCCCCAGGACGGTCGTATCAAACTGAACCTGTCCAAGACCCGTGCCATCGACTTTCGTGTCAACACCTGCCCCACACTGTTCGGCGAGAAGATCGTCATGCGTATTCTCGATCCGACCAGTGCACAGATGGGTATCGATGCGCTTGGATACGAAGAGTTTCAGAAAGAACTCTACCTGGAAAATCTGCACAAGCCCTACGGTATGATCCTGGTTACCGGCCCGACCGGTAGTGGTAAAACCGTATCGCTGTACACCGGGGTAAACATTCTCAACCAGCCCGACATCAATATCTCGACCGCCGAGGACCCGGTGGAAATCAACCTGCCCGGCGTCAACCAGGTCAATGTGAATCCCAAGGTCGGACTCGACTTTGCCAGCGCACTGCGCGCCTTCCTGCGTCAGGATCCGGACGTCATACTGGTGGGCGAAATTCGTGACCTGGAAACTGCCGAGATCGCCATAAAGGCGGCCCAGACCGGTCACATGGTACTCTCCACCCTGCATACCAACGACGCACCGCAGACTCTGAACCGTCTGATGAACATGGGTGTACCACCCTATAACATCGCATCGGCAGTCAATCTGATCATTGCCCAGCGATTGGCGCGCCGTTTGTGTAATGAATGCAAGGAAGTTGTCGACATACCGCGCGAGGCGCTACTTGAGGAAGGCTTCACCGAGGAAGAGGTGCGTGGTGGGTTGAAGCTCTATGGCCCCAAGGGTTGCGATCAATGTAACAACGGCTACAAAGGCCGGGTCGGTATATACCAGGTTATGCCCATCACCGATGGCATCGGCCGTCTGATCATGGAAGGTGCTAATGCTATGGAGCTGGCCGATCAGGCCGCCAAAGAGGGTATTCCAGATCTGCGCAAATCCGGGCTGAAAAAGGTCAAGGACGGGATGACCAGCCTTGAAGAAATCAATCGTGTTACCAAAGATTAATAATAGAGGTTAAACCACAATGGCACAGGCCGCCGCTAAACAGGACACCTTCATCTGGGAAGGCAAGGACAACAAGGGACAGTCCGTCAAGGGCGAAGTCACAGGCCAGAGTGTGGCACTGGTAAAGGCCAGTCTGCGGCGTCAGGGAATCAACCCAAAGAAAGTCCGAAAAAAACCCAAACCCCTGTTTGGCGGTAAAGGCAAGGTCAAGGCAGAGGATATTTCCATCTTCTCCCGTCAGCTGGCCACCATGATGTCATCCGGTGTACCACTGGTTCAGGCCTTTGACATCATCGGGCGCGGTCATGAGAACCTGGCCATGTCTGAACTGCTTCTGAGCATCAAGGCTGATATCGAAGGTGGTAGTAACCTTTCAGAGGCACTGGCCAAACACCCGTTTCATTTCGATGACCTGTACTGCAATCTGGTCAGGGCCGGTGAGCACGCGGGTATTCTGGACAACATTCTGGACAAGATCGCCACCTACAAGGAAAAAACCGAGGCGATCAAAGCCAAAATCAAAAAAGCTCTGTTTTACCCGACCGCTGTTGTCATTGTCGCATTTATCGTCACGGCCATTCTTTTGATCTTTGTTATCCCCCAGTTTGAACAACTGTTCTCCGGCTTTGGCGCCGATCTGCCCGCTTTGACCCGGTTTGTTGTCGATCTCTCGGAAGTTTTTCAGGCATATTGGTGGGCTATTTTTGGTGGCCTTGGTGGCGGCGTATACGGTCTTCTGCAACTGAAAAAACGTTCCCGAGCTTTTCGCGAATTACTCGACAAAGTGATTTTAAAGGCCCCCATTGTTGGCCCCATTATGACCAAGGCAGCTATCGCACGTTATGCCCGTACACTCTCGACCATGTTTGCCGCGGGTGTGCCATTGGTTGAAGCCATGGACTCGGTTGCCGGTGCGGTCGGCAACGTGGTCTACGGCAGAGCTGTATTACGTATGCGCGACGAAGTAGCCAGCGGTACTCAGCTGAATATAGCCATGAAATCCACCCAGCTGTTCCCCAATATGGTGGTGCAGATGACCGCTATCGGCGAGGAAGCCGGCTCAATGGATGCAATGCTCAGTAAAGTAGCCGACTTCTATGAAGCGGAGGTCGATAATGCCGTCGACAGTCTGAGCAGCTTGCTGGAGCCGATCATTATGGCTTTCCTCGGGGTAGTTGTTGGTGGTCTGGTTATCGCGATGTATCTGCCGATCTTCCAGATGGGTAGCGTCGTAAGTGGATAGCTTTATAAGCTGAAACTTATTCATGCAAGATTATCTCCTTCTCCTGCAACACAACGCTGTGTTGTATTTGTCGTTCATCTTTTTTCTTGGATTGGTGGTTGGCAGCTTCCTGAACGTTGTAATTCTGCGCGTTCCCGTTATGCTGCAACGTCAGTGGCAAAATGACTGTCTTGAATATCTTACCGAGCATCATCCCCATCAGTTAAAAAGTGGTGAACCGCAACCGGACAGCACGCCCTTCAATCTCCTGACTCCGGGTTCACGCTGTCCAAACTGTAATCACGCGATCCGCCCCTGGGAAAACATTCCCGTGCTCAGTTATTTGATGTTGCGTGGGCGCTGCAGCAACTGCCGAACAGCAATCTCGATTCGCTATCCGTTCATTGAACTCGTCAGCGGGCTGCTGGCAGCCGTTGCCGCCTGGCACTTCGGCTTTACCCCGGCCGCAGCCGCCGCGTTACTG
>JASFNY010000251.1:0-3894 GCA_050116795.1 Thiohalophilus sp. | reverse complement strand
GGATACGCTTTTGCTGCGTGGGCATTGGCAGAGAACCGGTTTTTCTCCAGCGTGGTGCGGATACAGGTGGATCGAGGACACGTGGTTTGTGACAGTGGTCCCTATCGGGTTGTGCGACATCCGGGTTATGCCGGAAATATTCTTCCATTGTTCGGTATTGTTCTTGCCCTGGGCTCGCTATGGACACTGATCCCGGCGGCGGTGGCGCTGATCATCACGGTGATTAGAACTATACTTGAAGACCAGACTCTACAGGACGAGTTGCCGGGCTATCGCGAGTATGCACGACGCGTCCGGTTTCGTTTGATTCCCGGGATATACTGAACAAAAGGGGACGAATGGACTAAAAGACAGAGGAGAAAGGGAATGGAAGGATATATCGTTTTCAATTACCGCATTAATGATCAAGAAGCCTATCAGCCTTATCTGTCGCAAGTTATGCAAACATTAATAGCGCATAATGCAGAAATACTGGTTGCCGACTTCGAGAGCGAGACGATCGAAGGAGATGCCGGACATGTAACCGTGGTACTGAAATTCTCTTCAAAGGATGCCGCAAGAAAGTGGTATCAGTCGCCCGAGTATCAGAACATCATAGAGCTTCGAACCGATAATTGTGAGGGAATAGCAGTGCTGGCCGACGCGGCCGAGTGATAACTGCTTTCAGTTGAACGATGGGTATTATTGAGATAATCACGTTATTCGGTGTCATGTTCGCGCTGGCGGCTATACCGAGTACGAGCGTGGTGCTGGTAGTCACCCGCTCGCTCACAGTCGGCACTGGAAATGGTGTCGCAGTTGCTGGCGGGATCGTCCTCGGCGACCTGGTTTTTGTCGTACTGGCCAGTATCGGCTTATCAGTGGTGGCAGAGACGATGGGAGGTCTGTTTGTCATTATCCGATACCTTGGGGCAATCTATCTGCTCTGGCTGGGCTTCTCGTTAATCATGGGTAAAAATGAACCGGGACGTTCGTCATCTGGCGTCGCTAGCAAAGGTAGCTTGCTGGCAGATTTTCTCGCAGGATTTGCCCTGACCCTGGGTGACGTGAAAGCGATATTTTTCTATGTCAGCCTGTTACCGATGTTTGTAGATATGGACAAGCTTGGTTTGCCGGAGATCCTGGTTATTGTGCTCGTTACTATAACAAGCGTCGGCGGAGTCAAGATATTCTATGCACTGTCTGCAACAAGACTCGCCGATCTGACAATGGGATTCAGGTTCAGGAGAATTATTCGAAAAACATCCGGTGCAGTCATCCTGGGGGTCGGTGGCTATATCATGGCCAAAACTTGAAATAAAAGGGAACAGGTTTATTTTCCTCGAAATAACAGGGGGCAGACCAAAATAAAAGGGACCGGTGACAAATAATGACTGTACTCTAGTCATTCTAATCAAGGGTGAAACGCTGGTTTAGTATCGCAACCAGGAGGTGATCTGACCATGATCGCACATACAACATTACCAGTAAGCGACTATCTCAAATCAAAAGAGTTCTATATGCAGGCTCTCGCTCCGCTCGGTTATACCAATAACATGGAATATGAGGATGCGGCGGGGTTCAATGACGGTAAGAATACCGATTTCTGGATTGCGCGTGAGGATACTGTCGTACCGACCCATCTTGCTTTCGAGGCCAAGAACCAGCAAGAGGTCGAGGATTTCTACAAGGCGGCGTTGGCCGCCGGCGCAACGGATAATGGCGGCCCGGGGTATCGTGATTACTGGCCGGGCTATTACGCCGCGTTCGTCTATGACCGTGACGGCCACAATATCGAGGCCGTTTGGTACGACTACAGTAAAGTGTAAATGGGGTCGGGGATTAAATTGTGACCATGGAGGAAAATCTGGGTGCTGTCCTCGTAGAAGCTATCAATGATGAATACAAGGCACGTGCAACATATCGCCATGTCATTAACAAATTCGGTGAAATACGGCCCTTTATCAATATCGTTGAGGCGGAAAGCCGGCATATCGAGGCATTACTGCCTTTGTTTTATAAATATGGTATTCCCGTTCCGGAAGATGATTGGGACTCACGTATTGAAGCGCCTGGATCTGTATTGGAGGCATGCCAGGTTGGGGTCGAAGCAGAAATCGAAAATGCAGAGATGTATGAAAGATTACTGGAATTGTCAGCCGATTATCCGGACGTTCAGAGCGTGCTATCCCAATTACAAAGAGCGTCAGCCGAGAATCACCTTCCTGCTTTCCAACGATGCGTCGAAAGAGGCGGAGGTCAGGGGCAAGGCCAAAGGCGTAACAGGGGAAGGCAAGGTTGACACTGTGCTCATTCCTGCTTTTACTCATCCTGCTAGAAAAATAAAAGGAGTTAAAAATGGATAACAACGAAATCAATCAAGTCAGCATTGTTGATATCAAAATGCCATTCTGGTCAATGGTGGTGTTCATGGTCAAAGCCTCATTGGCGGCTATACCTGCGTTCATTATTTTGACCATTATTTTCGCAGTCCTGAGTGCAATGTTCGGTGGAATTTTCAATGGGATGTACGTCGGGATGGGGCACTATTAACAATAAGGAGTAACTATGCCACCCAGAGAAGAACAAGAACTAAAGGAAATTCAGAGGCGCATAGTCGTGACCCAGGTGCTCGGTGCCCCAGGTGCCGTTTTGCTTGGATTAGGTCTGTATGGCAAGTTCGGGGCAAAGGGGGATGCTTTTATTTCGATTTTGAATGAACCAGAGGCGGTGTCTTCCGCAATTCTGGCCGGGGCGATCGTAATGGCCTGGGAGGCGATAACAGTAATACGTCTGTTAAGACGAAAAGCAGAATTACTTAAAAAATAATATTAAGGTATATAACATGGAACAAACTGTGGGTTTTCTCTGTCATACGACCATACTCTGACCGGGATAGACAATATGGGCTTCTTTGAGATTGCATTGATCCTGGCTACTTTTCTGTGTTCCCTGGTGGCGGGGTTCCTGTTTGCTTTTGCCGTCGTCATCATGCCGGGAATCAAAAAGCTGAATGACAGGGAGTTTATTCGCGCTTTCCAGGTCATGGACGGCATAATCCAGAAAAACCAGCCACTGTTTATGCTCGTCTGGGTGGGCTCGGTTCTGGTTCTGGTGGCTACGGCAGCGCTGGGTATCGGTAACCTGGACGGTATCGGGCATGTTCTCATCATAGCTTCTGCACTCGTCTATATAATTGGTGTTCAATTGCCAACGGGTATCATTAATATCCCCCTGAACAACATGCTGCAATCCCTGGATGTTAATGATATGGATGAGGCAACTCACAAAAAAGTCCGTGAAAGCTTCGAACCCCGCTGGAATAAATGGAACAACATCAGGACCGTTTTATCCTGCCTCGTATCTGTATTGTTGATAATCCTGGTGTCCAGGATTTGAGTTTTTATTGGATCAGATTCGATTATGCTCAACAAGCATAGTTATGCAGCATAATTATATTGAAATAATCCGTTGGATTATGGTTGTTCCCGCGGCTGTCATAGGCTGGTGGTTGGCAATAATTGTCGGACTTTCGCTGACTCATATCCCGATTTATTTCTGTCCTCCCGAGCTTGTGGAATCCGGGATATGTATGACGTCCTGGTATGGTCCGGTTATGTCGGGAATAATGACCTTTGCTGCCGGGCTGTCTGCCGTTATGACGATGTTGTTTGCGGTTCTCGTCGCGCCGGGGAAACGGGATCTCGTGGCCAGGGTCGTATTTGTTGCCGGCTTCATTTATGCGACATATTTGGCATTTTCACTGGCGGCATGGGCCGAGTATATGGGTGCAATAGCATTTGGTTTGGTTACTCTGTATCTGCTCACGAAAAAGTATGCTCGTCGAGTTGCGGCATGGAAATAGATGTCAGAGACTAATTATTTCAATATTCAAAGAATACTGTTTTTCGACAA
>JASFNY010000250.1:0-3900 GCA_050116795.1 Thiohalophilus sp. | reverse complement strand
GATTGATAAGGGGGCTGTACGACATAGATTAGAAGGGTAGCTTGAACCCATCAGGCAGACCAAGTCCGGCTGTCATACCGGAGAATTTCTCCTCCACGGTTTTTTCGACCTGACGAACCGCATCATTCATTGCGGCGGCAACCAGGTCTTCGAGCATCTCTTTGTCGTCACCAACCAGGCTGTCGTCAATTTCGACGCGTTTGACATCATGCTTGCAGGTCATGGTCACCTTGACCAGCCCACCACCTGACTGACCGGTCACTTCCAGCCTGGCCATTTCTTCCTGGGCTTTTTGCATGTTGGCCTGCATCTGCTGGGCCTGTTTCATCAAATTGCCTAATCCACCTTTCATGACACTTACCTCGAATCGCTTGGATTGATTTACTCCAGTGGTTCTACACTGCCCGAATTGACACGGGCACCAAATGTTTCGATCAGGTTTTTTACATTGTCGTCGTTTTCTATTGCCGATACGGCTGCATTCTGGCGTTCATCACGTTGCCGTGCTTCCAGTCGCGCCGGGGTCTCTGCCTCAACTTCACATACATCGATACTGAGTTTAATCGGTTGGCCGACATACTCACTCAATTGTTGTTGCAAACTGTTCTGTCGCTCCTTGGTATAGAGCGGCGCACTGTTTTTATCCAGTGCAAGTTGCCAGCGATTACCGTCACGCGAAACCAGCACGGAATGGGCAGCCAGTTGTTTGACCGCCCCACCCAGAGATAGTTGGGACACAATACCAGGCCAATCCTGCTCGCTTGATGCCGTTGCGGGTAACTTCGCTGGCGTTTTGGTCTCAAAGGGTTCAGGCCGGGTTGCCGATGGCGGACGCTGGTTGCCCGCCTCAGGCTTTTTTACCGAAACCTTGCCCCCTCGATCGACAGCTTCCTGCGGACGAAAAGCCAGCATGCGCAGCAATACCATTTCCAGGCCGCTGCGCGGATCCGGTGCCAGCGGCATATCCCGCCTACCATTGATTGCTATCTGGTAATACAACTGGACTTCTTCGGGGCCAAGCTTTTCCGCCAGGGCCTGCACAGCCTGCTGATCGCCCATGCCGGGATGGTAGGCTTCGGGAATTTGCTGTAATAGCGCGATCGAGTGCAATAAATTTATCAGCTCCGCAAGCACTTCTGCATGATCGGGAATAACATCGATTGCCTGGTGCACTATCTCCAGCGCCCGTCGTCCATCACCATCGGCCAGAGCCTCCAGCATGGCCTGGATCGGTTGCTGATCCAGTTTACCAAGCATGGCGCGCACGTCCTCGTCGCGTACCGCGCCACCACCATAGGCAATGGCTTGATCCAACAGACTCAATGCATCGCGCATACTGCCGTCTGCAGAACGCGCAAGCTGTTCCAGTGCCGGTGTTTCAAATTCAATATTCTCTTGCTGTAACACCTTTTCAAGATGTTGCTGGATCAGTTCCGGCGGCAAGCGGCGCAGGTTGAATTGCAGGCAACGGGAAAGGATCGTCACCGGCAACTTTTGCGGATCGGTGGTGGCCAGCAGGAATTTCACATGTGGCGGTGGCTCTTCCAGGGTTTTGAGCAGCGCATTGAAGCTGTGTCCCGAGAGCATGTGCACCTCGTCGATCAGGTACACCTTGTAGCGGCCTCGGGTGGGCGCGTACTGTACGTTGTCCAGCAGGTCGCGGGTATCCTCCACCTTGGTGCGTGACGCGGCGTCGACTTCCAGCAGGTCAACGAAACGGTTTTCATCGATTTCCCGACAGGCACTGCATACGCCACAGGGTTTCGAGCTCACACCCTGTTCACAATTGAGCGACTTGGCGAATATCCGCGCAATAGTGGTCTTGCCAACACCACGAGTCCCGGTAAACAGGAAGGCATGGTGAACCCGATCATTATCCAGGGCGTTGATCAGGGCACGCGAGACATGTTCCTGCCCGACCAGCTCGTCAAAGCTGCGAGGCCGCCATTTACGTGCCAGAACCTGATAACTCATAAGTATATGAAAGTCTTTGAAATTTTGTTGGAATCATGGATACCCGGGTTTAGGAAACATTCTACAGGCCGGGGATAGCGGGGACTAGTCTCAACTTGGCAACAACTGAAAAGGGTGACAGCTCGTACCAGCCACACCCCGGCGCCCGAGTCCACCGCTACGGCTGCTCCCTTCCGGGCCTGACCGGGTTCACGGCTTGTCGTCGCGGGGGGACCGGCACAAGCTGCCATTGAACTGCAGCTGCCGAAAAACAAAAAGGGCCGCTGGCCCTTGTCTTAGCACAAGCGGTGCGCATGGTATCACATCAGTCCGGTGCTTTGTGCATGAGGATAACCCGCTCGTCAACCTGCTCGATCGTAAACCCGAAACGTCGCCCCAGCCAGGCAATTGTGGCCGGCCGATAGAAACTGACGTGGGTGGGTTCACCCTTGTAACCCCAACTGCGAAAAAATTCAGGATTATCGTCAGGCACCAGCGAAGTCATGACACCGAGCCAACCACCGGGTTTCACCAGAGCTGTCAACTGCATCCAGGCGCTGGCTGGTTCATTAAAGTGCTCCACCACCTCGGTACAGGTCACAAAGTCATATTGCCGTTGCAGCAGGGCCGCATCCACACGGTACAACGGATCATAATCCTGCATGTGCATGCCGGCCTCACTTAGTATTCCGCTGAGGGTAGGACCGGGTCCGCAGCCAAAATCCAACCCTTCCATTCCCGGTTTAAGATGCTTTAATAATGGTGTCGCCAGTTGGAATAAAAAATCCCGATATCGGCTATCGTCCGGATGGTTTTCATGCAGATCATAGACTGCCTTCTCTTCGGACAACGCCAGATGACTGGCTGGATCGGCCACAATCAATTCGCAGTTGGTGCACTTAAAAAATCGCCGACGTCGATCTTCGCAAAACAGCCTGGCGCATTGGCGGCATAGCGGACAGGCAATACTCACAGGTGGCGTCAACTCGGGTTTCACGTCGCAAGTATACACGGCAGTCGCAGCTACCGCCCTGCCCCGTTTACCTGAACACATAGCGCTGGCCTTAACGCTTGTGGCTAATTCGCGTCCAACGGCATAATGACTTGCAGGCGCCGAACAGGAACAGCACGGCAATAGACATGACTGATCAAATCGTCGTCAAGAACCTGTACAAAATCTTCGGCCCCCGGCCGCAGGTAGCGCTCGATCTGCTGGAACAGGGGCTGGACAAGGACGCCATCTTCCAGCAAACCGGCTCCACTATCGGAGTGCGGGATGCCAATTTCACTATTCGGGCCGGGGAAATCTTCGTCGTCATGGGGCTCTCCGGCTCCGGCAAATCCACGCTGGTCCGCATGTTCAACCGGCTCATCGAACCGACCCGCGGCGAGATCCTCATTAACGATCAGAATATCGTGCAAATGAATCAGCGTGAACTAATCGCGCTGCGTCGGCGCGATATTGCCATGGTGTTTCAATCATTTGCCCTGCTACCGCATCTGACGGTGCTGGAAAACGCCGCCTTCGGACTGGAAATCTCCGGACAGGATCGGGATGAACGTGAAAAACAGGCCCGGGTCGCACTCGAGCAGGTAGGACTGGCCGGCAATGCCGACAGTTACCCGGACGAACTCTCCGGGGGTATGAAACAGCGGGTCGGCCTGGCCCGGGCCCTGGCCACCAATCCGACTATCCTGCTGATGGACGAAGCCTTCTCTGCCCTCGATCCGCTTATTCGTCGCGGAATGCAGGAAGAATTGTTGAAACTCCAGCAACAACACGCGCGTACTATCGTATTCATTTCGCATGATCTTGATGAAGCCATGCGCATCGGGGACCGTATCGCGATTATGGAAGGCGGCAATGTAGTCCAGGTCGGCACGCCGAGAGAAATCCTGGATAATCCGGCTACCGACTATATCAGTGATTTTTTCCGCGACGTGGAT
>JASFNY010000249.1:0-3900 GCA_050116795.1 Thiohalophilus sp. | reverse complement strand
AGAAGAGAGATTGGGTGGAGAAATGCCGCAGAACTTTTTGCCGATCATGTCGTCCGGGCCATTAATATCTTTCCGGTCCGCCGAAGTGACCAGATAAAACTGTAAAGTACCCGGCAATCTGACCAGCATTTCATTGTCCAGGTGAGCCACACGCCAGGAAGCAAAATGCGGCCCGTCAAAAACAATATCGTATTTTCCGTTTCGCATATCGTTTTGATAGCTCAACCAGTCACCGGGATGCTCGTACCTGACCGGCTTGCCCAGAACCTCGCTGATATATTCAGCGGTAACCTGGTATTGATCCTGGCCCTTCTCGACACTTTCCCGTGGCGGCGCGGTCATGATCAGCGTTTCGTCCGCAGACAAGGACTGGGCAATCAAGAGCCCCGCTGCCAGGATAATTATATGACTTCTCATACTGCCCCCTTTTTTGAAAATTCAACAGAACCTGTTTTGTGTTTTTCAAATGGAACGGCTTTCCCTGGCCTTACGTAGGAATCCGTAATCCCCCCGTCTTATGCGGGATTTATGTCAATCTCTGAAACCCGCCTTACTGCTATTCGGCGGAGAATTCAAAGCATAAAAAAATCTTCGGCCCCGTCCACTAAAAACTTGATATAAATTGTCGAGTTTTCTTAAATTTGCGATATGCACCTGAAATTTAATGCACATTGCACCGTACAGTTGAAAGAGGCTGGGTTATACTTCCCACAACATAGTGATTTGCGGATGGTGAAAGAGTGACATTACCTGCGCTGGATATCCCTACCCAGGATCTATCGCGACGGAGCCAAGCGCTACTCAAAGTCAAAAAGCTCCGCGAGTGGCTGCATAACCTGCCAACGGCCAATACCCGCAAAACGGTACACCTGTTTGTCCAGCAACTGGAACAGCTCAACCATACCCCCTGTTCGCCAATTGACAGAATCGAGTTACTGGATACCCTGCGACCCGTCGCCCGCCAATTAATGGTCACTCTGGCCAGGCATTTGAAACAGGCTTCGATCCCGTTAAGCCGCAAAAACCTGGAGACCTATACCGATCTGCACAACCTGCTGGAAAAAATGGCAGCCGGGTACAAGATTGTGGTCAGCGAGATGGCGCTGAGCGATTCGGAGAAAGAGCACCAGAAGCTGCTGTTACGTGAAGCGGTATATAACAGTATTCAGTACCTCGGCCGTCGTTTGCTCACCTGCTACAGCGTCTACGCTGCTGAACCGGAAAATGTCTGGCGTGAGCTACACCAGCTCTACCGCTTCGCTGAATCCCGAGGCTTTCAAAATCTCCCGGTCGATGATCCGGTACCGGATTACGCTTTACCTGTCGCCTACACAGTCGATCTGGTCTACAAACGCTCTTTACTCCTCGCCCTTGGAGAGCCTTACCATCTGATGCCCGGTGAGGCGGACGACATCCATTACCTGGTATCTGCCTGGACGGCTTATTGCGATTTACAGCCATTAGCAGGCCAGAGTCTCACCGGGGAGTTCGTCCTCGATTTCGAATCCGATCACGGTCCGCGCTTTATCAGTGAAGATATTCGCTGGCAACCTGTTGATGGTCGAATGATTGAATTCCAGGGTGTCAAACAACGCCTGGATGCGCACCTGCAACGGATACTCAAATCTGCTATGCATAGCCTGGAAGAAGATCAGCACTCCATGGTGTTGCGATATCAACGTGACATGTTGTTGCGTCTGTCTGATGCCTGGAAGGGGGCACTCAAACGTAAAACGTCACGCCAGAATGTTGCTAACAGTATCCGCATGGCTGTAGGGCTGAATGCCTCTCACTATCATATAAACCAGGGCAATACGTTTACGCCGGAAATGGATGAATTCGTGATCAAGTATCGCGACGAGGAAGATATCACTCAGGAAGTTATGGCAACTGCCTATGATACGGCACTGCGCAAAGACAGTTATCATACCCACCAGTACGATACCAATCCGTGGTGGCAGCAAAACACCAGCCCCTATGGTGCGGCTTTGGCCTGTACTCCCGAGACAGGTTGCTCCCGTATCAAGGTTGGGGAAGTCGTAGCATGGTGCGACCAGCAACAGTGCCTGCACTGGCAAATTGGTGTAGTTCGCTGGCTCAAGACCCGTCCGTCGGAGAGCATGGAACTGGGTATCATGAACATTGCTAATTCTGCTGTACCCATTGCAGCAAAGGGTTTGCGAGGTACCGGTGAGGGAACGGATTATTTCAGGGGACTACTGATCCCCAAACAAATCTCGGTACACCAACGACGCAGTCTGATCGTACCGTCCTCGGTCTTTGATATAGACTCCGTGCTTTCAATTAACATGAAGCGCCGTCTGTTTTATGTCCGTCTGAGGAAACTCCTGTTGTCGACCCATTCCTTCAACCAGTTCGAGTTCGAGGTTATGGATCAACCTCCCATAGATCCTGCCACCCTGTATATCGCCTGATAGACCGGCCTGGTCCAGTTGCATGATATGACTGGCAAACCAGAATGGTGTCTCGTGTAATGCCGCCGAATGCTGTTCCAGTGCCGAAACA
This sequence comes from Thiohalophilus sp., assembly GCA_050116795.1. GTDB lineage: Bacteria > Pseudomonadota > Gammaproteobacteria > UBA6429 > Thiohalophilaceae > Thiohalophilus. The sequence continues at coordinate 1,374 of JASFNY010000249.1, read as the reverse complement.
ATCTGTCCTTTGAGTGACCCTTCCTGGAATTGCCCAAGCCAGCGATTTGTTGCGGCAATCAATACCGCCGATGGTGAAGGCATGGGTCCGTCAGCCAATACGGCCTGCCGGGAGCTATATTTCAGCAGCGGTTGCTCCTGTAATTGCCAGCCGGCGGGACTGTAAAATCGCTGCCAGGCCTGGTGTATTAATTCACCCGCGGCTTTCCGTGCCACAGCGTCTTCAGCATAGTCCGCGTAATCCAGCAGGCCCTGTGCGACATACGCATAATCTTCCAGGCCCACCTGTCCAAGCTGCATGCCACTGCCACTGGCCCGCTTCAATGTTCCGGATTTGTCATCCCACAGCTCCTGCAAAATGAAGTCACGCAATCGCGTTGTTGAGCGCTGCAAACCTGAATCCTGCTGGCTGCCGGCGACGAAGGCAGTCAAAGCCAGGCCGTTCCAGGCCGCAATCTGCTTTTGATCTTCGGGCAAGATTCGTTGTTGTCGTTTATCGAGCAGTTTTTGCTGAGCACTGGCCAGGGACTTACTGGCCCGTGCCTCGGACAATCCCAGTGTCTTGGCAACCGTCGCCACATCGATCACTTGCTGCAAGTGATGGCCATGTTCCAGTTCGGGAGGACCGCTGATTCCCCATACCCGGGTGGCTATCTGAAATTCTGTATCGCTCAGGAAATTCTTAACCTCGTCTTCGCGCCAAAGGTAATAGCCGCCCTCGACATTCTGATCATCGATTGCTGAAAAGCTGGCCAGCAGACCGCCATTATCAAGCTGAAAATCGCGCTGCATAAATGACAGAGTTTCAAGACCAACCTGTCGGTAGCCGGGTTTATCGAATACAACACCGGCCCGCAAATACAGGCTGGCCAGCAGGGCATTGTCGTACAGCATTTTCTCAAAATGCGGGACCTGCCAGGCCGGGTCGACAACATAGCGGAAAAATCCCCCGGCCAGATGATCATAAAGCCCGCGTTCCGCCATCATGTCCAGGGTCAGCCGTAAAAACTCGCCCAGTTCCTTGTTCCGTGACTCCTGGTAAATTGTCAGCAATGCATCAAGCTGCGGAACAGAAGGGAACTTGTTCTGATCACCGAACCCACCCTGCAGTTCATCCGCCTGTTGCAGGCTCGCTGTAACAAGCCGATTGCGCAATTCACCGGCTTGCAGCCTGTTTTCTACCCGGTCACGACTGTTGATCTCCTGGGTGGTCGTTCTGGCCAGCTCAGCGAGCTGCCCGGCTTTGCTCTGCCATTCCTGGTGGATACGCTCGAGTATTCGCTGAAAGTCATCGCGGGGTTGGTAGACCATGCCTACCAGTGGATAACCTTCCGGGGTAATGAAAACATTCAACGGCCAGCCGCTATAACCCTGG
>JASFNY010000248.1:0-3909 GCA_050116795.1 Thiohalophilus sp. | reverse complement strand
CATGTATGCAGCAATTGATGCGATGGCCGACAAGCTGGATCGTCAGATCAAGAAGCACAAGGAAAAACTGACTGATCATCATCGAGCCGAAGGCGGCCTGAAAAACCAACCCGTCGAATAATAGTCACAGGTTTTTTTATGCAATTAACAGATTTTCTCAGTCCGGATCGCATTATCTGCGACTCGGAAGCTTCGAGTAAAAAACGTGCCCTGGAACTACTCAGTGAGTTATTGGCAAGTGATCAACAGGATGCTTCCGCCACGGACATTTTCGAAAGTCTGATATCACGTGAACGACTGGGGGGAACCGGCATCGGTTACGGTGTTGCCATTCCCCATGGTCGGCTCAAAAACTGTGACCATGCCACGGCGGCCTTCTTGCAGCTCAAACAGGCAATCGATTTCGACGCCATCGACAAGCAACCTGTCGACCTGCTGTTTGCACTGGTGGTACCGGAAGAATCCAATGAAGACCATCTGAAGTTACTGGCCATGCTGGCCGGCATGTTCAACGATGACGAGTTCCGGCAACGCGCCCGGGAATGTCACAGCGGCGAGGAAATGCAACGTCTGCTGAGTGAACAGTCCCGGAACTGAGCAATATGTCCAACCCGGTCACCACCCGAGACATCTTCGAGGCCCACAAGAAGCAACTTGGCCTTGAATGGGTGGCAGGCGGACAGGAAGACCGGCAACTCACCGAAATCGATACCCGCCATTCCGATAACACACTGATTGGCCATCTCAATCTCGTCAGGCCGAATTATATTCAGGTCCTGGCAGACACCGAATTGGCCTACCTGAACAGCCTGGGCAAAAACTCACTACAGGACACGTTGCAAAACCTGGCCAACTCCAGACCGCTGATGGTAATAGTCGCTGACGACACCACACCATCCAAAGCCCTGCTCGATTTTGCCGAACGCACCGGAACGCCATTGGTAGCTTCCACACAAAGCAGTCACAAGATTGTTGATCATCTGCAGTACTATCTGAGTAACCTGCTGACAGAGAAAACCGTGATTCATGGTGTATTCATGGAAGTCTTCGGTCTCGGAGTATTGTTGACCGGACCCAGCGGCGTGGGTAAAAGTGAACTGGCCCTGGAGCTGCTCAGTCGCGGCCATCGACTGGTGGCGGATGATGCCCCGGAATTCCGGCGAACAGCACCGGACGCCGTGACCGGCAGCTGCCCCAACCTGCTTGCCGATTTTATCGAGGTGCGCGGTTTGGGCATCCTGAATATCCGTGCCATGTACGGCAACAATGCCATCCTCGATCACAAACGTCTGCGCCTGGTAGTCAGGCTCGACACCGACCCCAACCCCAGGAATGATCCCATCGAACGTCTCGATCATACCGGCCGTACCCGGAGTATCCTGGACGTGGACATCCCCGAAGTCCGACTGCCGGTGGGACCAGGTCGGGACCTGGCTGTCATCATTGAGGCTGCCGTAAGAAATCATGTACTCTACCTGAACGGTTACAATGCCGCTCAGGACTTCATCGAGCGCCAGCAGGATCTAATTAAAAAGAATCGACCCTCAGAATGAAGCTGCTCATCGTCAGCGGGCTGTCCGGTTCGGGCAAGAGTGTTGCCTTGCACGTACTGGAAGACCTGAATTATTACTCTATCGACAACCTGCCAATCGGCATGCTGCCTTCGCTGGCCGATGAAATTGTGCGCACCAATCAGCACGGCGAACAGTGGTTCGCCGTGGGAATCGATGCCCGCAACCTGTCCGGTGAACTGGTGAGTTTTCCCGAAGCACTGGAAGCATTGAATAATGCCGGTATCCAGTGCGAAATATTTTTCCTGGAAGCCGACGAATTAACGCTGCTCAAGCGCTTCAGCGAAACACGGCGCAAGCACCCCCTGAGCAATGACGAGGTGCCGCTGAATGAAGCCATCCTGCAGGAACACACTCTGCTGGAACCGATTTCTTCGCGCGCCGATTTGCGTATTGACACCAGTATGACTAACATTCACCAGTTGCGAGACATCATCCGCAACCGGGTGGACAGTGTCAGCCGAACCCAGTTGTCCATCCAGTTCCAGTCTTTCGGGTACAAGCACGGTATTCCGGTGGATGCTGACTTCGTATTCGATATACGCTGCATGCCAAACCCGCACTGGGTAACTGAATTGCGCCACCTTACCGGACAGGACAAGGCAGTCGCTGATTATCTCGAGAGGCATAACGCCATACACGATATGTTTGATGATATTCGCCAGTTCATCGAAAAATGGATCGGTTGTTTCGAAGCCGATAACCGCAGTTATATGACTGTGGCTATTGGCTGCACGGGTGGCCATCACCGTTCGGTCTATATGGTGGAACGCCTGGCAGCTTATTTCCGTCCGTTGCGTGAAGGGATATTGATCAGACACAGGGAACTGACATGAGTGTTGCTGTACTGCTTATAACTCATGACAAGATTGGCCAGGCCATGCTGGACACGGCCGGCAAGATCATCGGTAACATGCCGTTGACCATCGAACGCCTTGGTATCAGCATGAATGCCCGTTTGGAAGACACCCTGGACAAGGCGCACGAGCGAATAGCAAAACTCGATGAAGGTGACGGAGTGCTAATCCTCACCGATCTGTATGGTGCCACTCCAAGTAATATCGCCCGCCAGTTGCAGTCCGGTAACATTGCAGTCATAACCGGTCTGAATCTTCCCATGTTAATCCGTGTGCTCAACTACCCACAGCTGAGTCTGTCCGATATGGTAGACAAAGCAGTCTCCGGTGGTCACGACGGTATTATTGTTACCTTACCTGCCGGGGACTGACTTTTGGTTGAACATTCAGTTGAAATCATCAACAAACTGGGATTACACGCGCGTGCCGCTGCCAAGTTCGTAACCACCGCCTCAAACTTCGAGTCCGACATTCAGCTTGTCTATAACGGTAACCAGGTCAATGGCAAAAGTATCATGGGTGTGATGATGCTGGCGGCTGGTAAAGGTTCCGTGATCGAACTCAAGGTCGATGGTCCCGATGAAAAAAAGGCCAGCCAGGCCCTGATTGAACTGATCAATAACCGCTTTGAAGAGGCCGAATAATTACACCCTGGTTACAGTAGTGATAGTTTCCGCTGTGTAAATAAAGTCCTGCCGACAGTTCCCAATTTACAATCGACCTTGTTACACTTTAACAACGCGCGAATACGGGAACGGACCAATGGCCGAGGCTGAAGCAAAAGACGAATATCGTGACGCTCTGCAGTCACTGCTCGATATTCTGCGCTCGGAAGATGAAGACAAGGAGCAAATAGAAGATCTCCTGGAGGAAATGCATCCCCAGGAAATCGCCCATCTGCTCGAATCCCTGCCCGCCAATGATCGCCAGATTGTCTGGGAGCATGTCCCGGCCGACTCCGAAGGCGAGATCCTTGTGCATCTTGCCGATGATGTGCGTAGCGCCATTATCGACAAGATGGATGCCGAACAGATCGTTGCGGCGACCGAATCCCTCGACACGGACGACCTGGCCGACCTGCTGCCAGAGATGCCGCACGACATCGTGCAGGAGATCCTGCTGTCAATGGAACAGCAGGAACGGGAACGCCTGCACTCGGTACTTTCCTATTCGGAAGACTCGGCCGGCGGCCTGATGGACCTGGACATGGTGACCGTCCGGGCGGATACCACCCTGGACGTGGTCCTGCGTTACCTGCGCCGCCGTGGAACGATTCCCGAATCCACCGACAAACTTTTCGTGACCGATCGCGAAGGCCGCTTTCAGGGACTGTTACCGCTGACAGCACTGCTTACTCATGATCCGGAGATGAGCGTCGAGGAGATCATGCAACACGACGTGGTCGGCATTCCGGTGGATATGCCGGCACGCGAAGTCGCCAACATGTTCGAACGCCGCGACCTGATAACCGCACCGGTCAT
>JASFNY010000247.1:0-3911 GCA_050116795.1 Thiohalophilus sp. | reverse complement strand
CGGATACTGGATATTGACGAGAGTCGTATGCGAGCCGATCTGAATGAAGGTCGGGTTGTGGTGGTCGCCGGTTTTCAGGGCTGTGATGAACAGGGCAATATCACCACGCTGGGTCGGGGCGGTTCCGACACCACCGCGGTAGCACTGGCAGCGGCATTGAAGGCCGATGAATGCCAGATCTATACCGACGTGGATGGTGTTTATACTACGGATCCGCGGGTGGTGCCCGAAGCACGCCGGCTGGATCGCATCACTTTCGAGGAGATGCTGGAGATGGCCAGCCTCGGCTCCAAGGTGTTGCAAATTCGGGCGGTGGAATTCGCTGGCAAATACAACGTCGACCTGCGTGTACTTTCCTCATTCGAGGAGGGTCCGGGTACATTGATTACTTACGAGGAACAAGAGGATATGGAACAACCCGTTATCTCCGGCATAGCCTTCAACCGTGATGAGGCCAAGCTGACGATCCTGGGCGTTCCGGATCAGCCCGGTATGGCGTTCAGTATTCTCGGTCCGATTGGTGATGCCAATATCGAAGTGGACATGATTATCCAGAACGTCGGTGCTGATGGCACGACTGACTTTACTTTTACCGTGCATCGTAACGATTTTGAAAAGACCCTGAAGCTATTGCAGGACGTTGCCAACAAACTTGGTGCACGTGAAGTCAGCGGCGACAAGTCGATCGTAAAAATTTCACTGGTTGGTGTAGGCATGCGCTCGCATGCCGGTGTGGCCAGCCAGATGTTTGAAACCCTCGCGAAAGAAGGTATCAACATCATGATGATCTCGACCTCGGAGATCAAAATTTCCGTGGTCGTGGAGGAGAAATACCTGGAACTGGGTGTCCGGGCCCTGCACGATGCTTTCCAGCTGGAACAGGAAGTGGCGCTGTAAGCCCATTGTTTATCACTGACAGCCGCTGATTACGGCCGTATATTTCTAAAGTTTGCACAGGCGCTGACGATATCTAGGGTGAGCCTGCCCGTTATCAGGCCAGCCGAGAATGGACAGATTTTACTGGATTATCCGAAAAGGAGTTAGACTGACATGCTGATTTTGACCAGACGGGTGGGTGAAACACTCATGATAGGCGACGAAGTCACCGTCACCGTCCTGGGGGTCAAGGGCAATCAAGTACGGATTGGCGTCAATGCCCCCAAGGACGTCTCCGTTCATCGTGAAGAAATCTACGAGCGGATCAAGCAGGAGGAAGGCGGAAAGACCCGCGAGTCCGGAAGCTGAGACTTTACCTCGGCCCCCGGCCCTAGTATCCTTTGCTCCCCGTCTCCGGGGCTATTGGAGAGATGGCCGAGCGGCTGAAGGCGCTCCCCTGCTAAGGGAGTATGGGGTTTATAGCTCCATCGAGGGTTCGAATCCCTCTCTCTCCGCCATATAAAATCAAAGACCGCCCTTCGGGGCGGTTTTTGGTTTTATCAGGAGTGAAATGGCTATGATGCGAACCCTCGATTCATAAACAGGGGTTCGACAAATCGGCAGGGATTGCCGATTTGGTCGCTGGAGCGTTAGCGACGGCGCCCGAAGGGCGAGGGGGCCAGGGAAGGTCCCGAGACAATCCCTCTCTCTCCGCCATTCATAAAAGGGCCTTTTCAGGCCCTTTTTCTATGCCCGCCGGAATTACACCGCCGTGCCTTGAAAGAGATCCCGGAAATCGGTATATTGCCCGGCTCTTCAGGGGGATACCGGATTAATTACCCTGGGGAAACAGAAAAGCGCCCGTAGCTCAGCTGGATAGAGTACCTGGCTACGAACCAGGCGGTCGGAGGTTCGAATCCTTCCGGGCGCGCCATATAAAACTCAAAGGGTCACCGTTAGGTGGCCCTTTTTGTTTTATGCATTGCTGAAAAGTGGATTTGAGCCTCCGACTTGAAATGGCAGGTTCGACAAATCGGCAGGATTGCCGATTTGGACGACACGAAGTGTCGCCCGCAGGGCGTGAGGCCAGGGAAGGCCTCACGTCAATCCTTCCGGGCGCGCCATATAAAACTCAAAGGGTCACCGTTAGGTGGCCCTTTTTGTTTTATCCATTATCGAATTGCAAAGTTATGTAAACCTATGAGAAACAGAGCTGTTACCGTATAGCAAGGCAGGTTACTTGCACTCTATGATGTGTTTATTGCCAGCGATATTCCTCAGAGGAGCAACTGCGGTATGACCAGTAGCGAACCATCTTCCCGTGATGAGATTGGCCATGTCCTTGGCCTGGGGCGCTTGATGCCAGGGTCACGACGCTGGCGGTGGCTAGTTCTTGCCGCATTGCTAATGGCAGTGGTGGTAGTTGCCTATCTATGGTTATTCCCGGGACAAGAAAATAAATACAGTTTTGAAATGGCGGAAGTCACGCAGGGTGATTTGACGGTCACTGTAACGGCGACCGGAACGGTACAACCGGTCAACCAGGTAGATGTAGGAAGTGAATTGTCCGGTACCGTTGAAGCGGTCAATGTGGATTTCAATGATCAGGTCAAGCGTGGACAGGTGCTTGCCAAACTGGACACGGACCGATTGCAGGCCCTGGTCATCGAGGCAAAGGCGTCCCTGGAGTCAACCAGGGCCAAACTGGAGGAGGCCAAGGCAACAGTAGTGGAAACCCACTTGCGTTTTCAACGCTGCGAAAAGCTGGCAACTCGCCAGCTGTGTAGCCAGGAAGAACTGGAAACTCTGCGCGCGGCAAAGGCCCGCGCCAGAGCGGTTGAAGCCAGTGCCCGAGCACAGGTGGCAGTCGCCCAGGCCACGCTGGAAGCCAACGAAACCAATCTTGCCAAGGCAGAGATCCGTTCGCCGATTGATGGACTGGTACTGCAACGCCAGATCGAACCCGGACAGACCGTGGCGGCCTCGCTACAAGCGCCTGTGTTATTTACCCTGGCCGAGGATCTGGCACATATGGAATTGCATGTGGCGATCGATGAGGCCGATGTCGGCAAGATCGTTGAAGGTCAGAACGCGAAGTTTACAGTGGATGCTTATCCCGAGCGTCATTTTGCCGCCAGCATCACCCAGGTACGTTTTGCCCCCCAGACCATCGAAGGCGTCGTGACTTATGAAACCGTTTTGTCAGTGGATAATTCGGATCTGGCCTTGCGACCGGGCATGACCGCCACTGCAGTGATCACAGTACAAGAGCTAAAAAATGTCATCCTGGTACCGAATGCCGCGCTGCGGTTTACTCCGCCGGCGACTAAAACTGTAAAGCGTAGTGGAGGTATTTTCGGTGGCATGTTCCGTCGTCCTCATTCGGATAGGCGTCGTCAGGATTCAAATGGTGGCCCGAAGATCTGGATGCTCGAGGATGGACAGCCGTTCGCGGTTGATGTGAAAACCGGTGCCAGCGACGGCAAGTATACCCAGATATCTGCCGGAGAAATCAAACCGGGACAGCAGGTCATCATCGACGCGATCTCTATCAAGAAATGAACGCTCAACAAACAGTCTCAAATCCTGAACCATTAATTGCCTTGCATGGCGTAACAAAAGTATACGGTCAGGGGCAGGCTGCCATGCAGGCCCTGCGCGGCATTAATGTTGATATCAGGCAGGGTGAATTTGTGGCGATGATGGGTCCGAGCGGTTCCGGTAAGTCGACCTGCATGAATATTATTGGTTGCCTGGATACTCCCACTGATGGGGATTACCAGTTCGAAGGTGTGCCAGTTGATAGTTTGTCGCGCAACCAGCGTGCGTTGCTACGACGTCATTACATTGGATTTGTCTTTCAAGGGTTTAACTTGTTGGCCAGGACTTCGGCCCTGGAAAACGTGGAATTACCGCTAATCTATCGTGGTGTGTCAGCTTCAGAACGTCATCAACGTGCGCGCGATGCCCTGGAAGAGGTGGGCCTGGCAGGTTGGGAGGATCATTCGCCAGCCGAACTATCGGGCGGACAGCAA
>JASFNY010000246.1:0-3935 GCA_050116795.1 Thiohalophilus sp. | reverse complement strand
CGATGCCGGTGGTACCGTTCATCAATACATGCGGAGCTCGGGCCGGTAACTGTTCGGGCTCCGACAAAGTGCCGTCGAAATTTGGTGCCCAGTCCACCGTGCCCTGCCCCAGTTCGGAGAGCAACAAATCGGCATAGCGGGACAAACGGGCCTCGGTATAACGCATGGCGGCAAAAGACTTGGGATCATCCGGCGAACCCCAGTTACCCTGACCTTCCAGCAACGGATAGCGGTACGAGAAAGGCTGGGCCATCAACACCATGGCTTCATAACAGGCACTATCGCCGTGAGGATGGAACTTGCCGAGCACGTCACCCACGGTCCTGGCCGACTTCTTGAACTTGGAACCGGCCTTGAGTCCCAGATCGGACATTGCATAAACAATACGCCGCTGCACCGGCTTGAGTCCGTCACCGACATGCGGTAAGGCCCGATCCATGATGACGTACATCGAATAGTCGAGATACGACCGTTCGCTAAACTCCTTTAACGGGAGCAGTTCAATATTCTCTTCGAATTGCGAGCTCATATTCTTCTGATCTGAACCTGTCAGTTGGTAGGCAAACCGGGCCTATACCTCGATATCCGCCATATCGCCCTTTTTCTCCAGCCAGGCGCGTCGATCGGCGGCCCGCTTCTTGGCCAACAGCATGTCCAGCATTTGCTGGGTGCCGTCACCGCTCTTGATGACCAGGCGTGCCAGACGTCGAGTGTCCGGGTCCATGGTGGTCTCACGTAATTGCAAAGGATTCATCTCGCCCAGTCCCTTGAATCGCGTCACCATTACCTTGCCCTTGATTTTTTCCGCCGCGATGCGATCCAGTATCCCCTGGCGCTCCGCGTCATCCAGTGCGTAATGGGTCTCCTTGCCGACATCCACTCGGTACAGTGGCGGCATGGCCACATAGACATGACCGGAATCCACCAGCGGCTTGAAATGGCGCAGAAACAGCGCCGTTAACAGGGTGGCAATGTGCGCCCCGTCGGAATCGGCATCGGCCAGGATAATCACCTTGTCGTAACGCAGACCGGAGAGATTGTCCGAACCGGGATCGACGCCCAGGGCCACGGAAATGTCATGTACTTCCTGCGAACCCAGCACCTCGGTCGGCTCTACCTCCCAGGTATTCAGAATCTTGCCCCGCAGCGGCATGATGGCCTGGAACTCGCGATCCCGACCCTGCTTGGCCGAGCCGCCGGCCGAGTCGCCTTCCACCAGGAACAGTTCGGTACGGCCCGAATCCTGCGCAGAACAATCGGCCAGTTTGCCGGGCAGTGCCGGCCCCTGGGTAACTTTCTTGCGCACCACCTTGCGCCCGGCGCGCAGACGGCTCTGGGCGTTGCTGATCGCCAGCTCGGCAATCTGCTCACCGAGAGCACTGTGCTGGTTGAGCCACAGGGCAAACGCATCTTTCACCACGCCCGAAACAAAGGGTGCCGATTCCCGCGATGAGAGACGCTCCTTGGTCTGGCCCGAGAACTGCGGATCGTCGAGTTTTACTGAAAGGATATAGCTGAGCTTCTCCCAGACATCCTCGGGGGCCAGTTTGACACCGCGTGGCACCAGATTACGAAATTCGCAAAATTCGCGCACCGCTTCGGTCAGCCCGGTACGCAAGCCATTCACATGGGTGCCACCCTGAGCGGTGGGAATCAGATTGACGTAACTCTCGGCAACGTTGATCGAACCGTCCGGTACCCAGGCCAAGGCCCAGTCCACTGCCTCCTGGTTACCGCTCAAACTGCCAACAAAAATATCCGGGGGTAACAATTCGGCACCACCCAGTTCACCCTTGAGGTAATCACGCAGGCCATCTTCGTAATACCACTCTTCCTCTTCCTTGCCAGCTTCATCCTTGAAGGTCACCAGCAGGCCAGGGCATAACACCGCCTTGGCACGCAGCACATGCTTGAGACGCGGTACGGAAAATTTGGGTGAGTCAAAAAACTTGGGATCGGGCCAGAAGCGCAGCGTGGTCCCGGTATTGCGTTTGCCAACCGAGCCGACCACTTCCAGCTTGGACTTCTTGTCGCCATTGGCAAAGGCAATGTTGTATTCCTTGCCATCACGTTTAATCCAGACTTCCAGGTGTTTGGATAGAGCGTTGACCACCGACACACCGACGCCGTGCAAACCACCGGAGAACTGGTAGTTCTTGTTGGAAAACTTGCCGCCTGCATGTAACCGGGTCAGGATTACTTCCACACCGGGAACCTTTTCCTCGGGATGCATATCTACCGGCATTCCGCGCCCGTCATCGCTGACCTGCAAGGAACCATCCTTGAACAACACCACATCCACCCGCTTGGCATGACCGGCAATGGCCTCATCGACACTGTTATCGATGACCTCCTGGGCCAGATGGTTAGGCCGCTCGGTCTGGGTGTACATACCGGGGCGTTTGCGCACCGGTTCGAGACCGGTCAGGACTTCTATCGACTCAGCAGTATATTTGGCATTCATAGTTATCGTTATATCACGTGAGGCACGTCCGGCAGCCATAGCCGGGATCATGGCTTGATTCTAACAGGATTTTGAAAAGGGCTGTCCTGCCCTTTGTCCAACTCGCCGAATCAATCACATAACGGCGAGGCCGGCCGATGCCGGGTGCTTCAGGCCAGTTCGATACCGAGGCGACCGGCCACTTCTTCGTAGGCTTCCACCACGCCGCCCAGTCCCTGGCGGAACCGGTCCTTGTCCAGCTTATTACGGGTCTTGGCGTCCCAGAGTCGGCAACCGTCCGGAGTAAATTCATCACCCAGTACCAGCTCACCACCAAACCGGCCAAACTCCAGTTTGTAATCGACCAGCAACAGGCCGGCATCCTGAAACAGCTGTTTGAGTACGCCATTTACCTGGAAGGTCAGTTCCTTCATGCGCGCGATCTCTTCCATGCTCGCCCACTTGAAGGAGAGAATATGATAATCGTTGATCATCGGATCATGCAGGGCATCGTTCTTGAGAAAAAACTCAAAGATTGGTGGATCGAGTTGCTGGCCTTCTTCCACACCAAGTCGACGACAAAGACTGCCAGCACTGAGATTTCGCACCACGCATTCGACCGGTAGCATCTCGAGCTTCTTGACTACCGATTCCTGATCGGACAACAGGCTGTCGAAATGGGTTGGAATACCGGCCTGTTGCAGCTTCTGCATGATAAAGGCATTGAACCGGTTATTGACCATGCCCTTGCGATCCAGCTTCGCCAGTTTTTCGCCGTCGAATGCCGAGGTGTCGTTGCGGAACTCGAGAATCAGCTTGTCAGGATCATCGGTGGTATAGACGGTTTTTGCCTTGCCGGAATAGAGTTCCTGTTGTTTTTGCATGGGGCTTATCCTCACAAGCGGTTATTCAAAGGTCACACGTCCTGCCAATCGGTACCCTGCTCCTGGCAGGCCACCCTGATCTCTTTGGGCCGGCAGCCAAGCGCGTCCGCCAGCGCCTGTCGGGCCAGCGAAGGAGTATTGTTCTTGTCACTAAGATGCGCGGCAACCAGGCATCGTAAATCACCGGTTTCAATGTCGGTCAGTATTTGTGCCGCCTGCGCGTTACTCAAGTGACCCCAATCGCCGCCAACCCGCTGTTTGAGACTGGGCGGATACGGGCCTTCGGCCAGCATTGTTGAATCATGGTTGCACTCAAGTATCAGCGCATCACAATGCGACAGGCGCTCGTAGATGTGGGGTGTGCTGCTGCCGGTATCGGTCAGCAGCCCCAGGCGACGATCACCATTACTGAAGACAAACTGGCAGGGTTCCCGTGCATCATGCGGTACCGGAAACGGCTGTATCTCGATGTCCCCGATGTTCAGGGTCTCATGCACATCAAACAGATTCAGCGTCGGCACTTCGCCCGGCTGGGAGCCGTTAACTGTCCCGCGCGTCGCCCAGACCGGAATACCGAAGCGCCGGGCCAGCAGACCCACACCCCGAAT
>JASFNY010000245.1:0-3944 GCA_050116795.1 Thiohalophilus sp. | reverse complement strand
GACTACGTTAATCTGGCCTTTCATGAGGCCGGGCACTTGATCTTCACGCCGCTTGGCAAAACGTTCCACTTCCTGGGCGGGACCATAGGTCAGTTGTTTTTCCCGGTAGTGATTGTTGTCTATTTCTGGCGCAATGATAAACCATTCGAGGCGAGTATCGGGGCTGTGTGGTTTGCCGAAAGCCTGATGTATAGCGCATATTATATGAGTGATGCTCGGGATATGCTGATTCCCCTGGCTGGCGGAGGTGTGCACGACTGGAACTATCTTTTCGGGCGATGGGGGGTGTTACACCGGGCCGAAACGATAGGTGCCTTCTTCCATGTTTCAGCAGCAATTCTTCTGATTGCGGTGCTTATTTTCATGTTTCGTCTACTGAATATGAAACAAGCTGGTTCGTCGGAACCTTCGCCATGAATATAGAAATCTTGAAAGCCGATTATTCGAACAAAGCGCATGAAAAAGCGATACCCATGCTGCTGGATGCCTATGCGAGACATACCATAGGAGGCGGTAAACCACTCAAGGACTCGGTGAAATCAAGGCTGGTCAGTGAACTGGCAAAGCTACCTCATGCGTTTTCTGTTATTGCTTATGTTGATGGTCAGCCGGCCGGGCTGGTAAATTGCTTTAAAGGTTTTTCCACTTTCCAGTGCAGGCCGCTGGTAAATATCCATGATATCGTCGTGATGGATCAGTTCAGAGGGATCGGGTTGAGCCAGAAAATGCTGGATAAAGTCGAGCATATTGCACGAGAAGAGGGCTGCTGCAAGCTTACGCTTGAGGTGCTGGATAACAACAAGATTGCAAAGTCAGCATATCGAAAATTCGGTTTTGCAGCCTACGAACTCAAGCCTGAAATGGGGACGGCACAGTTCTGGCAAAAACTGCTAACATGATACAAACTGTAATGAATATTTCTCAAGGCAAATAAACATACAACTATGACTGTTAAGCTAATACAAAAGCAATTTCTCAAAGGCTCCAGGCAATTCGAGATTATCGATGATGCTGTCTATGTGCGGATCAAGGGGCTTTTGAAACAAGAGAAATTGAACATTGGTCTGTCAATGCTTGATCCTCATCCCGTTATTAATAATTCATATATGGAATTTTATGGCCGTAACAGGGATGAACCTGTGCTGTCTATACATATAAATCAACCCAGTCTCGATGAATTCAACGCCTTTGTAGAAACCCTCAAGATGAAAATATCAGAGGCGAACAGAGGGGGTATAAATATTGATGATGAATCTTCTGAACTCTCTCGTCCCGAGGCGCCGGGTTGGAATGTATACGAGGAACCACCGGAGTTCGGCGAGTCTGAAGAGGCGGGCGAAAAAGTCGGTTTTCAGCCTGTTAATCCGAAAAGGGTCGAGGAAGACATCATCATGCTCAAGACCTATCTGAAGGAAGATGATATTCAGCCTTTGCTTGGCCTGCTAGAGGCGCTCAAAGAAGAACCTCAAAATCAGGCAGCTTTTCAAAAGGTGGTGGATGCTTACAATGAACTGGGAATTAATCAGGGTGCGGTATTGACCTATGCACCTTATCTCAAGGTGCTGGTATCACATACCCTCTGGTCATAAACAGTACGAATAAATCTCGATACAAACGGCGTGCTTCCCCTATCGATCTCTTGACCACCATGCCGCCAGCACCGATCCCGAGAGGTTGTGCCAGATACTGAACAGAGCGCCGGGCAGGGCAGTGACCGCGCCTAAAGCCGGAAAATATTTCAGGGCCAGCGCTACTGCCAGGCCGGAGTTCTGCATGCCGACCTCTATTGCCAGGGTGCGGGCGGTTGTGCTGTCGTATTTCATGGCGCGGGCGATCAGGTAACCGCCCAGCAGACCGGCACTGTTGTGCAATATCACGGCGATTATCAACCAGGTTCCCACTTCCAGCAGTCGTTCCCGGTTCAGTGCCACGATAACGGCAATAATGATAACGATGGCAACTATCGAGGTCAGGGGGAAAATGCCTTGAATCTTCTGCAAGCGACCACGCAGGAGGCTGTTGATGGCAGCACCAATCAATACGGGGACGGCGATGATCTTGAGCACATTAAGCAGCATGTCCACCACCGGCACAGGCACTTCGTGACCCACATAGATCCAGGTCAGTAACGGAGTGAATAAAGTCGCGAGCAGGGTGGAGCTGAGGGTCAGGCTGACCGAGAGGGCGACGTTGCCCCGCGCCAGATAGCAGATCACGTTCGAGGCGGTACCACCGGGACTGGCACCCACCAGCACCATGCCGATTAGTAACGCGGTCTCGAGTTGCATGCCTTTGGCTATTAGCCACGCGGCCAGCGGCATCAGGGAAAACTGCAGTAGCACGCCCAGCCCTATCACACCGGGTTTTTGCCAGACGCGCACGAAGTCCTGCAATGTCAGGGTCATGCCCATGCCGAACATGATGATCATCAACAGCGGAATAATGGCAGGCTTGAGCGAGACGAAAGCAGACGGTTGCCACAGTGCAATGGCAGAAATCAGCAGGGCCCATAGCGGGAACAGGCGAATCACGAAAGCCGGCATGGTTATTGTAATCCTGGTCAGGCTTTGCCGGGATTGTATACCATAGACGGCACGAGAATGAACGATGAGAAAAGGCAGGTATCTATCAGCGTTGCTGATCAGTTATGCTCAATTCATGCAAACTCAAATTCTAGCCCGGCCATGTTGTATCGCCAGAATCTGATACTGGGCAGCCTGTTTATCGTATTGTCTGAATTGATGTTCGCGACAATGGGCGCGGCGGTCAAGGCGGTATCCAATGATCTGCCCTACGAGATGATTGTGTTTATGCGCTGTCTGTTTGGCGCAGTTTTGCTTTCGCCATTGCTCTGGCGATACGGCTGGCAGCATCTAAAAACCCGCATCTGGTATCTGCATGTAATGCGCGCCGGTTTTGGCGTGGCAGCCATGTACTGTTTCTTTTATGCGCTGGGAAACATGCCATTGGCGAACGGCATGTTACTAAAAATGACCTCACCGTTGTTTATTCCTCTGGTTGCCATTCTATGGCTGGGCGAGGGCATCTCCCGTCGTGTGCTGTTGGCAATTGCTATCGGTTTCATTGGTGTGATCCTGGTACTGGAACCGCAGGGCGGTTTTCAGTCGGTGGCCATAATTGGCCTGCTGGGCGGAGCCCTGGCTGCGGTTGCCAAGGTGACCGTGCGACGCCTGGGGCATAGCGAGCCGACCACCCGAATCGTGTTCTATTTTAGCCTGGTGGCGACCCTGGTTTCAGCAGTACCCTTGAGCTGGAGCTGGCAGACACCGGATACACAAAGCTGGCTGCTGTTGTTGTTGATCGGTACCGTGGGCACGCTGGGGCAGTTGCTGTTGACGCGGGGTTACAGTATTGCCCCACCTTCCCAGGTGGGCGCGTTTACCTATACTTCGGTTGTATTTGCTGCTGTGTTTGGTTATCTGTTCTGGGATGAAGTTATTGATTCCCTGTTTGTTATCGGCGCGTTGATCATTGCCGGCGCTGGCGTGCTGATACTGCAAGATCGGAAATCCATCCCATCGGACAGGGCACGTTTTGACAATGAACCGGTCTGACCTGTTAATAGAGACAGGAGAAAAGCTATGTCAAACAAATTGATCTGGCTATTGCGTCACGCCCGGGCCGATTCGGGTGACGGAAGTATGGATGATATCGACCGGCCGTTGAGTCATGCGGGCCGGCAACAGGCGATGCGGCTTGGCGAATGGATGCAGCAACATGATTTGAGACCGGCAGTCCTTATCAGTTCGCCCGCCGTGCGAGCCCGGCAAACTACTGAGCTGGTTTGCGGCCCGTTAGGTTTCGATATGAACAATGTCTATTTCGATCCGGGCCTGTATCTGGCATCGCGCAAAAATCTGGTTGAAATTATTGCGGCACAGAGTTTGTCAGAAGGTTCCATCATGCTGGTTGGTCATAATCCC
>JASFNY010000244.1:0-3990 GCA_050116795.1 Thiohalophilus sp. | reverse complement strand
CGGACGGCAAGTCTATCTATCAGAGTACCTGTTTTGCCTGCCACGGCACCGGCGCAGCCGGCGCACCTAAATTTGGTGATAGCGGTGCCTGGGGCCCGCGCATCGGCAAGGGAATGGATACTCTGTTCAAACATGCCATCCATGGTTTCAAGGGTATGCCGCCCAAGGGGGGCAACGGTGGCCTGAGTGACGATGAAGTCAAAGCAGCGGTGAAATATATCGTCGATAACAGCAAGTAAGTTTTGCTGTTATCATTCGAACCAGAAAGCCGGGCGATTGCCCGGCTTTTTTATGTTGCAGAGTACGTTGGGGGCTCAGCTTTCGGCCAGCAGGCTGCGCAGATTGGCCAGGTGATTCTGACCGCGTTGTTGACGTTCTTCGGCGTCAATCTCGACGCCCTCGCCTGACCAGCGCAGATCTTCCTCGGGCAATTCGTCGATAAACCGGCTGGGGCTGCACTCTTGCATCTCGCCGTGGCGTTTGCGTTGATTGGCATAGGTGAGGGTCAATGTTTTCTGTGCACGGGTAATGCCCACATACGCCAGGCGCCGTTCTTCTTCCAGGCTTTCTTCCTCAATGCTGCTACGATGGGGTAGCAGCATCTCTTCCATTCCGACCAGATAAACATGCGGGAACTCCAGGCCTTTGGCTGCGTGCAGGGTCATCAGGTGGACACGATTGCCTCGCTCGTCTTCTTCGTTGCGATCAAGTGTGTCTATCAGGGTCAGTTTTGCAACCAGTTCCGCCAGTGATGCCTCGGGTGAGGATTTGGCCAGGCGTTCGATCCAGCCCACGAGTTCATTCACATTTTCCATCTTGCGCTCGGCAATCAGCGGATCGCGGCTGTTGTCGAGCAAATACCGTTCGTAGTCGATATCTTCAATCAGTTTGCGTACTGCAGAAACAGCGGGGCCGGTTTCAGACTGGTGTTGCAGCTCAAGAATCCAGTGGCAGAATCGTTGCAGTCTTTCGGCAATTCTCTCGCTCAACATCTGGCCAAAGCCAAATTCCATAGCGGCGACAAACAGGCTATGCCCGCGCCCGCTGGCATACCCGGACAGTTTCTCCAGAGTCGCCGGACCGAGCTCGCGTCTCGGAGTATTAATGATTCGGCGAAAAGCGTTGTCATCATCCTGGTTGGTGATCAGCCGCAGATAGGACATGATGTCTTTGATCTCGGTATAGGCGAAAAAGGAAGTTCCGCCACTGAGATAATAGGGCACGTCCTGTTCACGTAATACCTGTTCAAACATTCGGGACTGATGATTGCCACGATAGAGTATGGCGTAGTCCTGATACCGTGTCCGGTTGACGAACATATGGTGCATCAGTTCCGAGACCACCTGTTCGGCTTCCTGCTGATCATTACGCGTACAGACGACCCGAATCGGATCGCCATATCCCAGTTCACTCCATAGATGTTTTTCGAACACATGCGGGTTATTGGCGATGAGTTGGTTGGCGGCCTTGAGAATACAGCCGGTAGAACGGTAATTCTGTTCCAGCTTGATCACCTTGAGATTTGAATAATCGCGTTGCAGCAAAGCGAGGTTTTCCGGCTGGGCGCCACGCCAGGCATAAATCGACTGATCATCATCACCAACCACGGTCAGGTTGCCGCGCACTCCACATAACTGTTTCACCAGTTCATACTGGGTGGAATTGGTGTCCTGGTATTCGTCAACCAGAAGATGGCGAATCCGGTTTTGCCAGCGCTCGAGAATCTCGGGATGATCGCGAAACAGGGCTACCGGCAGCATGATCAGATCGTCGAAATCGACGGCATTGTAGGTTTTAAGGTAATGCTGGTATTTTTCGTAAAGCAGGGCTGCTGCCGTGAGGTTGGCATCGCCGCCAGCCAGCTCCAGTGCTGAATCGGGGAGAACGAATTCGCTCTTCCAACGCGAAATCTGCCATAACATTCGCTCGGACTGGCCACCGTCATCGCCGAAAGAGCGTTTCATCAATTCCCGCAGCAGATAAATACTGTCGGCATTATCGTAAATAGAGAAACCGCTTTTGTAGTCCAGTGCCCTGTATTCACGGCGCAGGATGTCGAGTCCCAGGGTATGGAATGTGGATACCCGCAGTCCTTTCGTCGCTTCGGAATTGAGCAGTTTCGCTACCCGTTCTTTCATTTCACGGGCGGCTTTGTTGGTGAAAGTTACGGCGGCAATATGACGCGGATCGATTCCGCAATCATGAATCAGGTAGGCAATTTTGTGAGTGATGACACGGGTCTTGCCGCTTCCGGCGCCGGCCAGGACCAGACACGGACTGTCGATATGTCGAACGGCCTGGTTTTGTCGGGGATTGAGTACGCTGGACATCGACGTTTACGGCTCCTGCTGCTGGCCCATTGTAGGGCCTGCGTACCGTTCAGGTCGATATTGACATCAGGCGACATATGTCGCAGGGAAAACGCTACCACCGCCTCGTATTGAATCACGAGATCATATTGCTGCTCCGGTAATTAACCGGAAGCGGATAGCCGGAGAATACAGGTTATTGCGCCGGATGACTGAAGTGCCCGTGGCGCGCGCCGTGCATCATATAGCGAAAGTCATCACCGGAGACATGCACCAGTTCAGCATGATCACCCGCCTCAAAGTAAACGTCTGATGAAGCTTCGAGGCTCTCATCCACCACCGCATCGTAACCGTATGCCTCGGCGATCGGGGGAATGGCACCTTTTGAGCAGTCATCGAACAGTTTCTCGATCTCTTTTTCTGTCGCCAGGCGCAACTTGCGGTTCAATTCACGATTGAGCTGCTCGATATCAAGTTTATGCGAGGCGGGCACGACGGCCATCAAAAAACCCAGATCATCCTTCAGCATCACAGGCTTGGCAAACTGGCGCCCCGGTATATGGGCCTTGGCAGCAGTACGCAAGCTGCCTGTGACAAAGGCGTGGTGTACCAGTTCATAATCCACGCCTTTCCATTCGAGATATTCCAGAAGTCGTAGGGACATAGTCATGATGAATCCTCCTGTTCATCAATCTATAGGGGAAGGAAACTCTGATTTATTCAGAGATACCTTATTAGTAACTATAGCCAACATTTGCCTGCTGCAAAGCACGCATAGGCATGATAAAAATGGCAACACAAAACCCATAAAAACAGTTGATTATGTCGCGCGAGGAACTTCGATTTATCACCGCCCCGGACGGGGTGCGACTGGGATACCAGTTCCTGGGTAATGACCCGAATGGCCCGACTCTGGTGATGTTGCATGGGCTGGCCAGCAACCATAGCCGTTGGAGTGAATTTGTCGCCAATACGGGGCTACGCAGAGATTGGAACCTGTTGCGGCCGGATTTGCGTGGCCACAGTTACTCCATGACCCGCAGGATCTATCATCGTGAGGACTGGTCTGATGATCTGGCTGCGATTCTCGAGCAGGAACAGCTGCGACGCGTGGTGATCATCGGCCACAGCCTGGGAGCCCAGGTCGCCATGGATTTCGCGTTACGCTACCCACACTATTGCAAGGGGCTGATCCTGCTGGATCCGATTTTCCCCGAACTGTTGCATGGCAGACTGGGCAAGGCCCGGCGCCTGCGGCCTCTGCTCTGGCTGGTGGTCAGGGTGTTGAGGTTGTTGAACTGGTTTGGCCTGGGCAAGCGCGAGTTTCCGATTCGCGATCTACATGCCCTGGATGTCAAAACCCGTGAACTGTTGAAACAGACTTCTGCAGCCGAAATCGCGCGTCTGTATACCAACCCGCGAGTAGACCTGGAGTTTATTCCCCTGGCCAATTATCTGCAGGATGTGCTGGAGGTCGTTCGGCCTTTGCCTGATTACACTCAACTTGCTCAGCCGGTACGGGTGCTGCTGTCCACCGGGACCTCGCTGAGCGACTATCGATCGCTGGAAGCCAGGATAGTCGCGATTCCGAAAAGCGACATTGTGCCGGTGCATTGCAATCACTGGCCTATGACGGAAAAGCCCGAAGAGGTGCGAGAGATAATCGAGACGACCTGCCGGC
>JASFNY010000243.1:0-4012 GCA_050116795.1 Thiohalophilus sp. | reverse complement strand
TGCTACCCCTTCTTTACCCTGCAAGGTCATTACCTCGCCATGTAAATGATATTCGCCCCAGTAGAGTTCACCCATGCGCGCATCGATCAGTCCCAGTACCCGCTCTGCTCCATGACTGCGCCAGGCCGCCTGGGCCAGGGCCGCGAGACTGGAAACGGGCAATACCGGTAATCCGGAGGCAAAGGCGAGTCCCTGAACGACACTCATGGTGACTCGAATACCGGTAAACGATCCCGGACCGCGGTCAAAGGCGATCATATCCAGATTCCCGGGTGTCAGATCGGCCTGCTGCAACAGTTCGTCGACCATCGGCAGAATCAGGCGCGTGTGTTCACGCGGAGCAACGGCATAGCGCTCCTCTACCTTGCCGTCGATCCACAACGCGGCCGAACAGGCCTCGGTAACGGCATCCAGCGCCAGTATCTTCATGCTTCGATAACCTGCTGCTGTTGCTGTTCGAAAAATTCGTCAACATCCCGCAGTGAACCGGTGCGCGGCATCGGCGGCAGGGATTGCAGAAATACGCGGCCGTAAGGTTTGCTGTGCAGGCGCGGATCGCAAATCACCAGCACCCCGTAATCGTTGACGTCACGAATCAGGCGACCGGCCCCCTGCTTCAACGTGATGACTGCCGAGGGCAACTGGTAGGACATGAATGCATTGATACCCTGCTTTTTCAATGCATCAATGCGGGCCTGCAATACCGGATCACCGGGTGAGGCAAACGGCAACTTGTCGATGATGACACACGAGAGGGCTTCTCCCCTCACATCCACACCTTCCCAGAAACTGCTTGTTCCGAGTAACACGCCGTTACCGGCTTGCCGGAACTGCTCCAGTAACAGATCACGCGGGGCTTCACCCTGTACGAATAATGGCCAGGGCACCTGATCGCGCAACAACCCCGCTGCCTCCTGCAGGGCGCGATGACTGGTGAACAGCATGAATGCCCGACCATCGGAATGTGACAGAATCTTGCGCGCCTGTTCGACTACGGCCGAAGTGTAATCCGGGGCATTCGGCTCCGGCATGTTCTGCGGCAGATACAACAAAGTCTGGCTGGCAAAATCGAAAGGACTGTCCCAACGCGCCGTGGCGGCCTCTTCCAGACCCAGTCGCTGTTGAAAATGCTCGAATCGATCGGCCACCGCCAGGGTTGCCGAGGTAAAGATCCAGCTGGCGGCGGAACTCTCCAACTGCTCACGGAAGTTACCGGCAATATCCAGCGGCGTCAGATGCAGGGTAAAACTGCGCTGGTACACTTCATACCAGTGAATGTCATCACTATCATGCACGGCTGTCAGCAAACGAAAGCGCTCACCCAGTTCCCTTGCCCGTTGGTAACATTTGTCGAGCGCCTTGCTGCGTTCGGCACAGGGCTTGAGCAGAGACTGCAGTTCTTCCAGTCGCGTCCGGATCACTGCCGTAACTTCCTGCATATCGCTGTGCGAGGCCAGCTCTTTCCAGTTGCCACGCTGACCCGGCTGGCGAAACAGCAGACGCATGTCCCGCACGCCCTTCTCCAGCTGATCGGCCGAACGAATCAGATCCCGCTCTTCATTGATCTCGCTGATGTATTCATCACGACTGTCGCGTGCAAGTTCCAGTAACTGGTTAGCACTCAACGCGGTACCAAAGAAACCGGAGGCCACATCCGGTAACTGGTGAGCTTCATCAATTATAAAGGCTTCGGCCGTGGGCAACAGCTCGGCGAACCCGGTCTCACGAAGTGCCATATCGGCAAACAACAGATGATGATTGATTACCACCACGTCGGACGCCTGGGCTTCTCGACGCGCCTCGACCAGGTGACAACGATCGAAAAATTCGCACTCCTGGCCCAGACAGTTATCGGCCGTTGAAGTGACCTTGATCCAGAAGACATCCTGCTCGTCGACCTCGGGCAACTCGGCGATATCTCCACGCCGGGTACGCCCGGCCCAGTCGCGAACCCGTTGCAGTTTTTTCATTTCCGCCGGATTTTGCGTGCCAGCCTCTTCGGCCACTTGCAGCCGATGCAGACACAGGTAATTGCTGCGACCCTTGAGCAACGCGACGCTGACCGGCACCTGCAAGGCACGCCGCACAACCGGCAGGTCACGGTGGAATAACTGATCCTGAAGGTTGCGTGTGCCGGTGGAGACCACCACCTTGAGTCCGGATAGCAACGCGGGAACCAGATAGGCAAAGGTCTTACCGGTACCGGTACCCGCCTCGACGATCAGGTGATGACCATCCTGCAGAGCCTCATACACCGCCCCGGCCATTTCTTGCTGCTCGACGCGTGGCGCAAAACCTTCTACCTGCTCGGCAAACGGGCCATGCCGGCCCAGTATCTCTTCGGGGGAATCCACTCGCTCGCTGCTACTCTGTCATGGGTTCGGATCGCGGCGCGGCCGCATCATTACGGGCATTGTATCGCAGCCGGAGTCCGGCCGGGATCATTCATTGCTCTGCGGCAATCGCCGCGGCCTTTTGCTCGGCCTCCCTGGCAGCGGCGTAATCCCCGCTGCGTTGTCTGGCATGGGCGATGATACGCCAGTTGTCGGCCTGCAACGTGCGATCACCGGCATTTGCAAGGCTGTTGGACTTGGCGGCCAGGCCCGCTGCCTCACCCAGTCGTCCCTGATGAAGACGCAGCTTGGCCATGTAATTCCAGAGTACTGGGTTTCGCGGCTCGATCCGCAACGCCCGTTCCAGGCGTGCCTCCGCCACCGCCAGATCACCTTCGCGCGCGGCCTGGTTGGCCTGTTCCAGCAGGGCCAGCACCGGACGGCTGGTCTGTGGCGCGGGTCGTACCTGGTCTGGCCCGGCATCCCCGACCTCCAGCCCCGGTTGAGTGGTCCCGGGAGTACCCGCACAAGCCGCCAGCAGCAGGGCCGGTAAAACGATCGACGCGATGCGCAGTATTAGATTCATTCAAACAATCCCTTGAACCAGTTGAAGGTGTCGTTCATTTTCTCACGCACGCCGCCACCGGCACAGTCACTTTTCTCACGTGGTGCTGTCCCCTTCATAAAGGCCAGGTAAGCGGCCCCGGGACAGTTCTCATTACTCAGCTGGCCGGTTCGTGGATCGATCCAGTGATATTCGATCCCTTCCCGGGGAACCGGCTCCAGCGGCAGGCCGGAAAGACCGGCAAAGATATCTCCCCAGACCCGCATTGCGCCGCTGGAACCGGTAAGCCCGGTGGCCTTGTTGTCATCCCGTCCCAGCCAGACCACGCCGAGATGGCTTCCGGTAAAACCGGCAAACCAGCTGTCGCGCAAATCATCGGTCGTGCCGGTTTTACCGGCTACGGACTGTCCTGCTGGCAGCATCGCCGGCAGGGCCCGGGCGGTCCCCTGGCGCGGCACCTCTTGCAGGGCACTGACCAGGATCTGCACATACCTCACGTCCAGAGTCTGTTCCACCTGCAAGGGATAGCGACGCAGAGGCTCCCCGTCGACGCTCAGTACCTCGCGAATTACCCGCAGATCGCTGCGAAATCCACCGGCTGCCAGTGTCTGGTACATACCGGCCACCTCGTAAGGCGTAAAGTTGACCGCCCCAAGCAGCATGGAGGGATAGGCGGGAATCTCGCGCGGTGCACCCAGCCGCCGCAGCGTATCTGAAATCGACTCAAAGCCGAGTTGCATGCCCAGACGCACGGTGGCCTGGTTATAGGAATTGATCAGCGCCTTGAATAACGGTACCTCACCATGGGATTCACCACTGTAGTTACCGGGCGACCAGCGGGAGCCGTCCTTTCCTTCAAGAGTCAGCGGCGTATCCTCGATCATGGTGGCCAGGGTGTACTCTTGCGGCCGGGATATCGCGGTGAGATACACCGCCGGCTTGATCAGTGAACCAATCTGTCGCGTAGCATCCAGCGCCCGGTTGAACCCGGCAAAGCGCACCTGGCGGTCTCCCACCAGAGCCAGGACCTCGCCTCCACTGGTACTGGTAATTACTGCCGCCCCCTGCAACTTGCCCTCCAGACCACGCTGGCGATCCAGTAACTCGATCCGTT
>JASFNY010000242.1:0-4014 GCA_050116795.1 Thiohalophilus sp. | reverse complement strand
GACAGGTAAAGTTTGAGAAGGAGTATTTATGATCACGCTGACGCCCAAAGCTGCAGAACAGATCAAACAATCTGCCAAGCAGAACCAGATGGAAGGCATGCCGCTGCGTATTGCCGCCCGGCGCGACGACCAGGGCGGCATTCAGTACGCGATGGGCTTTGCTGACCAGCAGAACGAGGACGACATGAGCTATGTCTCCCACGGTGTGGATCTGATGGTCCCGCCGGACAGCGTCGAACTGCTCAAGGGCGCGACCCTGGATTTTGTCGAACTTGAACCGGGGCAGTTTAATTTCATTTTCATGAACCCCAATGATCCTGAATATGTACCCCCCAAAGAGGGTGAAGACGGCTCACATCATTTATGATTCAATAAGTTAGGGGTTTTTCCTAATGTTGAATATCATATTCTGAATAGCCTATTTCAAGGGCCCTGCCGTATACTATGCCGATGCAAACCCATTCACTGAGCCGCGACCAAGATTCCGACAGCAAATCCGCCGCTGTCCATGATGCCAGCGACCTGCCCCCGCGTGAGGGCATCTGGCGCAGTCGTCTGTGCGGCGCAATCTTCGGTATCGGTGCCGTGCTGATCATACTGGGTATGGCCAGTGCCTGGCTGTTGTATGTCAATCACGCCGGTTCCACCCTGGTGGCCATCATCCTTGCGCTTGCGATTGGTGGCCTGGGACTGATCGCCATGCTGATCGCCCTGGTGCAGCGCACCCTGCTACGACCGCTGACCCAGTTACGCCGCTGGGCCGGACAACTGCGGGAAGGCAAACTGACCGCGCGCTTGCCGGGCGAAGCGCCCAACGAATTCAAAGATCTGTTCGCCGATTTCAATACCCTGGCCGATGAACTTGAGGTCCTCTCGCTGGACATGCAGAGTCAGGTCCGCAAACAGACCAAGCACATCGAACAAAAAACCCACTCGCTGGAAATCATTTACGACGTGGCCGCCAGCATCAATATATCGCGCGATCTGGATGATCTCCTGACCCGTTTCCTGCATACATTGAAGGACGTGGTACATGCCCGCGCCGCGGTGGTCCGCCTGGTGGACAACGACAACCAGATGCGGCTGGTCTCCAGCATCGGCCTGGACGAAGATCTGATCAAACGCGAACAGGTGATTCCATCTGAACAGTGCCTGTGCGGCAGCTCGTTTAACGAGGGCAAGGTCCTGATCCAGAAAGACCTGCGCAAGTGCGACAAGATCATTGGCCGCAGTTTCTTCGACAGCGACGATATCGGAATGATCGTGGTGCCGTTGCAATATCGCGGCAAAACGCTCGGCGTTTACAACCTGTTTGTTAGCCAGGAAGACTTCGCCGACCAGGAGGACATTGAGGACCTGCTGACCAGTATCGGCCGTCATCTTGGCATGGCGATCGACAAGGCCCGTTCCGAGGATGAAGCCCAGCGCCTCTCCATTATGGAAGAACGTACCCGCCTGGCCCATGAACTGCACGACTCACTGGCCCAGACTCTGGCCAGCCTGCGTTTCCAGGTTCGTGTTCTGGATGAAACGATTCGTCAGGGACAGGAACCGTCTGTCTGGTATGAACTGGAGAAGATCGAAAACAACCTGGACGAGGCATATGCCGAACTGCGCGAGTTGATTACCCACTTCCGTGCTCCGATCGATAAACGCGGCCTGATCCCTGCCGTTCAACATCTGGTGGATCGCTTCCGTAACCAGAGTGATATTTCCATCTATTTGCAAAAAGAATGGAATGTCCTGTATCTGCCAGCCAGTGTCGAGGTGCAGGCCCTGCGTATCATTCAGGAAGCCCTGAACAATATTCGCAAACACAGCCAGGCGCATACGGTCCGTGTTATCATGCGAAGCGATGTCAATGGCGATTGCCGTATCCTGATTGAAGATGACGGCATCGGCATGAATATCCAGCCTTCCTCGGACCGTACTTCCGGCGATCATCTCGGCCTGAGCATTATGGATGAACGTGCCAAACGCATCGGTGGCACCGTGCGAATCGAGAGTGAACCGAATGAAGGTACCCGGGTGCTGCTGCGTTTCCGTTACCCGGAAGTGCAGACAGTCGAAGTACCGATACAACAACAGGGTTCAGTATGAGTCTCCGCGTTCTGTTAATTGATGACCACACCCTGTTTCGGGTCGGTCTGGAAGGCCTTCTGGCCAGCCGCGGCATCGAGATCGTCGCCTCGGTCGGTTCCGGTCAGGACTGTCTGCGCCTGGTCGACGATCTCAAACCGGATGTTGTCCTGCTGGATATGCGCATGCCGGGGATAGACGGCCTGAGCGTATTGAAGCTGTTGCGTCAGAACGACGAAAGCCTGCCTATCGTCATGTTAACCACCAGCAGCGATGAGGGCGATCTACTCGAATCCCTGCGCGAAGGCGCTCAAGGGTACCTGCTCAAGGATATGGAACCAGATGATCTGGTGCTCGCCCTGAGAGATATAGTCAATAACGGTAAGACCGTTGTTGCCCCCGATCTTGCGCCGATTCTGGCCAAGGCAGTCCAGGGAAGTCACAGCGTTGAAGACAGCGGTACTGCCAGCCCGTTTGATGAACTGACTCCACGCGAAACAGAAATTCTGGGGCTGCTGGCCGAAGGCCAGAGCAACAAGGCCATCGCCCGAAATCTCGGAATCTCTGACGGTACTGTCAAGCTGCACGTCAAGGCAATACTGCGCAAACTGGATGTACATTCCCGTGTCGAGGCCGCGGTCATGGCTGTCGAACATGGCCTGTCACGCGCCAGCACCGAATAAATTCATCTTAGCGACTTAAGGTCTGACGAACACCATGAAGAAGTTTAGTGAACTGGTGGCCGAAAGTGCCAAGCATGTCAATGAACTGTTTCCCTGGGATCTGGAAGAACAACTTCAGGAAAATCCTGAGACCCTGATTGTGGACGTACGTGAACCCTACGAATTTGACGCCATGCACATCCCGGGTTCAATCAATGTCCCGCGGGGTATCCTGGAAACCGCCTGTGAATACGACTTCGAAGACACCGTTCCGGAACTCGTCGAAGCACGCGAGCGTGATGTCGTGGTCGTATGTCGTTCGGGAAACCGAAGCATCTTTGCTGCCGAGGTCATGCAAAAGATGGGCTACAAACACGTTTATTCGCTCAAAACCGGATTACGCGGCTGGAGCGATCACGAGCAGCCCTTCTATGATAATACCGGCAAAGAAGTGGAAGAAGACGAGGTGATCGAGTTTTTCACGACCCGACTCAAACCGGAACAGATGAAGCCCAAATAACGGACCCGAGTCCGCCTTAATCTTCGTAGCGCTTGCGATCCTTGCGCCGGCCATGGGGCCCGGCCTGCTGAACAACCACCCCTTTGATCGCGCCAAACTCGACGGCCCGTTTTTCGTGCATGTAGGCTTCGTTGAGAGGCTGCAGGTAATAGCTGTCGTTCTCGATCACCAGCTGGCGAAAGATATAGCCATTTTCCACCATGGCCACCACATAGCTGCCATGGCGAGCGACGCCGGTTGGATCGACTATGATAATGCAGCGTCGCTTGAACTCCGGCTCCATGCTGTCGTCAACAACCTGCAGGGCATACGGCTCGGCCCCGCCACAGCTGGATTCGGCGGCATTTTCGATGGCGGTTTTCAAATCCTGCATCAGATCACCTCATTGGTCAGGGCGTGATTATAGCGTGATTCAATCAGCGTTACAGGCCCCCAAAACCCCGCTGACTACCCGGGTATCACACCTCTGGTAATGGCGAGACCATTTCTGCCTGCTGCTCTTCCTTCTGTTGCAGGCGCCACATATGGCTGTACTGGCCGCCACGGGTCAGCAGCGTGGTATGGCTGCCCCGCTCCAGAATCTTGCCCTCATCCATCACCAGAATCTCGTCCGCGTCGACAATGGTCGACAGCCGGTGGGCAATCACCAGCGTGGTATGCTGTTCCGCCACTTCATGCAGAGCCTTCAGAATGGCCTGCTCTGACTGGCTGTCCAGAGATGAGGTCGCCTCATCAAAGACCAGGATCGTGGGA